>JAISSS010000149.1 GCA_031272965.1 Bacteroidales bacterium
AAATATATAACCGCTTCAATATCTGCCATATAACCCAACATGTTGAAGACCTCTATAGCGACGGTCTTCCTGCGGGTACCCGTTTCAGTATCCTGGTGCCGGAAAATTTCAGCTATGCCGTGGGATAGTGGGCTATGTGAGGCTGTCTTTCAGCATCTTTATACCCTTTTCGGAGACGTCGAGAACATGTATGGCCGCGGGCGTCGCTATTTCGACCTGCATACGCCGCGTGTTGAGGCGCCGGATAAATGTTTTATTGATAATATGGCTTCGGTCGGTGCGGATGAAGATGCTGGATGGCAGCCGCCTCTCTATCTCGCCGAGTCGTTCAAAGACGTCCTCCATATCGCCGGACGCGAGGGCGAGTTGGGCATAGTTGCCGTCAGCTTTGACGAACATTATATCCTCTGCTTTAAGCAACAGCAGACCGCTGTAGTTCTTGAACTTTAGCAGCCGTTCATTATTGAGTGCGCCTATGAACGCGGGCACATCGGTATGACGGCGCTCTTTCTGCCGGAATCGCTCAAGAGCTTGGGCAAGGGCCGCCGGAAGTATCGGCTTTACTAAATAGTCGAGCGCGGCAAGGCGAAACGCATTGAGCAGATACTGCGAATCGACGAACGCCGTGGTGAAGATAATATCCGGCGGTGCGAACTTCTCGCACGTCATATTATGCAGCTCTTCGGCTAACCATAACCCGTTTTTGCCGGATAGCTGAATGTCGCAGAAGAGCAGGTCGGGGTGCAGGCGCAACGTCTCTATCAGGGCATCCTCGGCGCTGTCGCAAGCCGCAACAACCTGCACGTCATGATGCTCTTCTGTCAGTCGCTGTTGCAGCATCATGCGCGGGCCATATTCATCTTCAATAATAATCGTCCGTATCACAGTACTCAATTTTCGACAAAGATACGGCGAATTTTCCGAATAAAAATACCCCCGAAAGTATGTTCACAGAAATAAACGCATGAAAACGGGTATTTGTTTGCAAAAAAACAATAACTTTGTGCCGAAAAATTAATGCCTGCAAGGGCAAGAATACGCAATTATTATGAAAACAGGTATTTCTGTTATGCTTTTATTGGGGGCGCAACTTTGCTCGTCGTGCGGGCAGGAGCGAGTTTCAGTGTCGCCGGTAGCGCCCCCGGCGGCTATAACGACCGAACCGTTTGGGGCAAAAGACGAGGGCGCCTTCCGGAATCCCCCACTGATGTACCATCCCGAAACATGGTTCCATTTCATTGGCGGGAATGTTTCAAAGCAGGGTATTACGGCAGATATTGAGGCTATCGCCGCAGCCGGAATTTCCGGCATTCAGCTTTTTCATGGCCAGTTTGGCGGCGCCTGGCCCGGCGTGGAACCGCAAATCACCTGCCTCAGCCCCTCATGGGACGAGCATGTGCGGTTTGTGGGCGAGGAATGTCGCAGATTGGGACTGCGTTTCACCATGCAAAACTGCCCGGGATGGGCAATGTCGGGCGGCCCGTGGATAAAACCGGAAAATGCCATGCGCACTCTGGTATATAGCCGCACGGATGTTTCCGGCCGCGACGTGCGCCGGAATTTGCCCCGCCCTCAACCGAGTAACGAGGATTGGCGCGATTACAGGGATGTTGCCGTTTTAGCCTTCCCTACTCCGGCGGACGACACAGGGGAACCGCTTAAACCACAGTCGGTTAAGTGCAGTGATGTCGATTTTAAATGGAAAGAATTTTTATCCGGCGACAGCAACGCAGGAATTAAACTTTATCCGGCGTTACCCGATATGCCGCACATCCTCGACATCCGTTTTACAAAACCTGCAATGATACGTACAGTGGAGTTTTCGAGTATCAACGGCTACAATCACGGATGGTGTTATGAACCCGGCATAAAAATATCGCTCAGCGCCGTACTGTCTGACGGGAAAACAGTTGAGGTATTAAATACGGATATGCCTCCGGCGAGCTGGCAGGATTCCCGCCCGATTTCTCTTGCCTGCAATGAGGTGAAAGAGGTCTCACACTATCGACTGGCAATTGATAATCAGCATGATATGAATCTGTCATCGCTCCGTCTTTATTCGGCGGCCCGCAAAAACAACTGGGAATCGGAAGCAGGATGGACTTTGCGCGGCCATGTGCGGGCAAGCGATTCGCCGACACAGTCATCGGACGCATTTGTTAACCCCGAACAGGTTATCGATGTATCGCAGTTCGTGGATGAAAATGGAGATGTTGTATGGCAAAAACCGGAAGGACGCTGGACGATATTGCGCATCGGACATGTAAATGCCGGACAGCGCAATGCTCCCGCCCCGAAAGAGGCTACCGGCTGGGAATGTGATAAATTGTCGGAAGAGGGGCCTAACGCTCATTTTGCGGGCTATATCGGGCGACTTGTTGACGGGCCGCTGAACGGAGGCCTCCTTAACGGCGTATTGCTCGACAGCTGGGAATGTAATACCCAGACATGGACGACCGGAATGGACGATATTTTTGCCGGTCATACCGGCTATGAACTGCGAAAATGGATGCCGGCGCTGTTCGGCTATGTGATGTCGAACCACGAAATTTCATCCCGTTTTTTACTTGACTGGCGACGTACTGTCGGGGATTTGTTTGCCAACCGCTTTTTTGGACAGATGGCAAAATTGGCGGGGGAAAAAGGGTTAGACATACAGTATGAAACAGCGGCCGGCGATATTTTCCCTGCCGATATTCTCGAATACTACAAACATGCTGCCGTCCCTATGGCTGAGTTTTGGCAGCCTGTGGCGGAGAATTACGTGGGCTCGCTGAACTTCAAGCCTGTTAAGCCAACTGTTTCGGCGGCAAGGATGTACGGCAAAGTTCGCGTGGCAGCCGAAGCGTTCACCTCGTTCAGCCTGACATGGGACGAACACTGGGAGATGCTGAAGGAGGTCGCCAACATCAATTGTGTCGAGGGGATAACGCATCTGATTTTTCATACTTATACCCATAATCCGCGTATCGACTGGCGACCACCGGGGACGTCATTCGGCTCGAATATCGGCACTCCTTTCCTGCGCGGGCAGACATGGTGGAAATATATGCCTGAATTTACGACATATCTTGCACGGTTGAATTATATGCTGGAACGTGGCCGCCCGGTCTCTGACATTCTTTGGTATTTGGGGGATGAAATCAGCCATAAACCGGACCAGAAAACAGAGTTCGACGGCTATAAATACGATTACTGTAACACGGATGCTCTTCTCACACGAATTTCGGTGAAGGACGGACGTCTTGTTACGCCCGATGGCCTCAGTTACAGCATGTTGTGGCTGCCGGATAATCAGCGGATGCTGCCCGCAACGCTTGAAAAACTTGTGGCGCTCGCCGATGCAGGGGCTGTTATTTCCGGCAATGCCCCCGAATCTCCGGCGACCCTGTCGGGAAGCGCCGACACCAGACGCCGCTTCGATGCGGCCGTCAAAAATCTCTGGGGAAATAACCGCATACTTGCGCTTCCCGTAAAAGATGTTTTAGCCCGTCTGAATATCGAACCCGACGTTATCGGCGGTAACGTGCTGTGGCTGCATCGACAGACGCACGACGCAGACTGGTATTATATTGCCGCTCCTTTTAATGCCGATTTTTCGGGCAATATCAGCTTCCGAAACAGCAATTATGCCGAGCTGTGGGACCCCGTATCCGGAAGAATCGCCCCCGCAAAAATCGCCGCAAAAGACGGGAACCGCACCGTGCTCAATTTGCATTTACCGCGGGCAGGCTCTTGCTTCGTGGTATTCCGTAAATCGAATAAAATCAATGATATATCAAAAGACGTTTCCTGTCAGCATATTCAGCTTGCCTCCGAATGGACACTGTCGTTCCCCGAAGGATGGGGCGCCCCCGCAACCCTCGTTACCGACCGCCTGAAAGCCTGGAAAGAACTTGATATTTCTGCCGAAGGAAAGGCCTTCTCCGGTACGGTAACATACAATACCGTCTTCAACTTCGACACGAAACCCGAACCCGCCGCAAAATATTTTCTCGACCTCGGCAAAGTTGACTTTATTGCGGATGTAACGCTTAACGGGGAAAACACAGGAATCCTCTGGACGCCACCATATAAACTGGATATAACCAACGTGCTTAAAAAGGGAACAAACGAATTGAACGTCAAAGTAACAGGCACCTGGTTTAACCGTCTCGTATATGACGCTAACCTCGCCGAAGAGCAGCGCAAAACATGGACAATTGCGCCGCCCTCAAAAGACAGCCCTCTCAGAGAAAGCGGCTTGCTGGGGCCGGTAAATATTGTTATTGAAAAATTATACAAAACAGACGACAACTGACTGTTGAGAATAAGGAGCTTTCCCTTATTTCCTTATTCTCAAACAGTATAAGTTAATAATGGCGCGATGTTCGAGACTGGAATTACCGGAAGAAGTTCATCTTTTCGATGTAGTTCCAAACCTGGGGCGGCATGAAATAGCGGACGTCCTTTCCGGCGGCAACGGCTTTGCGGATGAAGGTTGCCGAAATCTCCATGAGCGGGGCGTCTGTAACGGTAATATTATTGAACTTGGCGGTATCCTCAATGGGATAGCCGGGGCGCGGATAAATAATTATGCGGTAGTCGCGCATGATGATGTCGGCATTTTTCCACTTGTGGAGCGACTGCAGGTTGTCGCTGCCCATCACTATTGAGAAGTTATGAGAGGGATAGCGGTCGTGCAGCCATGCCAGCGTGTCGATGGTGTAAGACGGTTTGGACAGGCGAAATTCCACGTCGCAGGCGCGGAAGCGCATATCCTTGCCGATAGCCAGACTGACCATCTCAAGGCGATGCCAGTCGCGCAGCAGCGAGGTCTCCTGCTTAAAGGGGTTATGCGGGCTGACAACGAACCACAGTTCCCGAATATCGGTATATTCAACGATATAGTTGGCGATTGCCAGATGCCCCAGATGAATCGGGTTGAACGTGCCAAAATATAATCCGATGTTCATAATTATTGTTTCGCCAAAAAATGCTCAATTATTGCAGTCGTGGTCTGCACCGCTTCTTCTATGTTATCATTTATGATAACCTTGTCGAAATTGGGGGCAAATGATAGCTCATATTTGGCCTTGGCGATACGCTGGGCGATGACGTCCGGCGTGTCGGTGGCGCGCGCTTCGAGGCGCTTCTGCAGCTCTTCGATGGAGGGGGGCATGATAAATACCGCTATTGCCTCGTTGCCGAAATGCCGTTTAATGTTCAGCCCTCCGGCCACATCGACGTCGAACACCACGTGGTTGCCGCTTAGCCGTATGTTCTCCACTTCCTGTTTCAGCGTTCCATAGAGTTTGTCGGTATAAACCTCTTCCCATTCCAGAAATTCTCCGTTTGCCACTTTCTTTCGGAATTCGTCGGGGGATAGGAAATAATAATCCTGTCCGTGCATTTCGGCGCCGCGCGGGGCCCGGCTGGTGGCCGACACCGAGAAGCGCAGGCCGGGTATTGCTTCCAAAAGCCGGCGTATTATGGTGGTCTTGCCGGCGCCGGATGGAGCCGAAAAGATGATAACCTTTCCCTTTAAATCAACAGTCATAAGTTACAGTACATTAGATAGTTGTTCCTTGATTTTTTCCAGCGCGTCTTTCATTTTGACGACAGTTTGCTGGATGTTGCTTTCGTTGGCTTTGCTGCCGATGGTGTTGATTTCGCGGCCTATTTCCTGGGCGATGAACGACAGTTTTCGTCCGGTAGGTTCCGTCTCGTCGATGGTTTCGCAGAAGTAGCGGCAATGGTTGCTGAGCCGCACTTTTTCCTCGTTGATGTCGAGCTTTTCGATGTAGTAAATAAGTTCCTGCTCAAAGCGGTTTTCATCAATCTGCAGTTCGAGACTGTTCAGGCCTTCGCGGATGCGGTTGCGGATGGCGCTGTTGCGGACGGGTTCAAAGGCGTCGATGGTTGCGGCGAGCTCGGTGATTTGGGCGATGTTGGCGCGGATATCCCGTTCCATAGCCTTACCTTCTTGCCGACGGAAGCGGTCAACAGCGCCGACAACATTGCGGATTGCTGCCACCACGATGTTCCATTCCGCCTCGTCAGCCTGCTCTGCAACGGCGCGAATCGTTTCGGGCAGCCGCAGAATGTTGCTCATAATTTGCTCGGTAACCGGTAGCCCGAGTTCTTCCTGAATACGGCTGAGCTGGTGAAAATAGCGGAGCACCATGCGCTCGTTCACCTCCGTGCCTGCCGTATCACCAATCTCGTCAAGCGTTATTACAAGTTCTATCTTGCCGCGCAGAAGCTGCTCGGCAATGTCCTTCCTAAGCTCTAATTCCTTGTCCCGATAGATGGCGGGAATGCGAACACCAAGGTCTAAAATCTTACTGTTCAACGATTTAACCTCTATTATCAGTTTCCTGTTGTTAACTTCACATTCGGCTTTCCCGTAGCCGGTCATTGATTTTATCATTAAACTGTCATTTAATACCACAAAAATACTACAAAAAATCATTCAATCCGAAAAATTATGATTACTTTTGTATTTTAATTGAAATTATAATTGAGTGAAATTATGCATCAGGTGAAACTAACCGCAAACATCTATTATCTGGGGTTTAATGACCGCCGCACACATCTTTTTGAGAACATCTGGCCAATCCCTTACGGCGTCGCCTATAATTCATACCTTATTGACGACAGCAAAGTGGCGCTGATTGATACCGTTGACCGGCAATTTATAGAGGATTATTTGGATGCAATTGAAGAGATACTTGAAGGAAGGCCGGTTGACTATCTGATACTCAACCATGTAGAGCCTGACCATTCTGGAGCGTTACGCGCAGTTACCGCCCGTTTCCCAAATATTACGCTGGTGGGCAATAAAAAGACGTTCCCGTTAGTGGAGAATATGTACTTTAAGCCGGTCAATGTGCGGGAAGTGGCCGATGGCGATACGCTGACCATAGGCGCCACAACTCTGAGCTTTCATACCGTGCCGATGGTACACTGGCCGGAGACGATGGTTACATACGACCGGACGCATGAAATACTCTTCTCCGGCGACGCTTTCGGCAGTTTCGGGACCCTTGACGGCGGCGTGTTTGACGACCAGCTCAATCTGAGCTTCTTTGAGGAAGAAGCTATGCGATACTTCACCAACATCGTCGGAAAATATTGCCCCCACACCCAGCGGGCTTTGGCAAAGCTCAAAGACCTGTCCATAAAAATCATCGCTGCTACGCATGGCCCCCTGTGGCGCGATAACCTCGAATGGATACTCAGCCGCTATCGGAAGTGGAGTGCTTACCAGGCTGAGGTCGGCGCTGTAATCGTCTATGGTTCCATGTATGGCAACACTCAAAAAATGGCCGAAGCTATTGCCCGACAATTAGCCATTCGCGGCATAAAAAACATCCGCATATACGATGTGTCCAAAACACACAAGTCGTATATTATCAGCGACATATTCAAATATAAAGCCTTCATTGCAGGAAGTTGTGCCTACAACAACGAGCTGTTTCCGAATATGGAATCGCTGCTGACCCACATCGCCCATACCGGCATCAAGGAGCGCTATCTGAGCATCTTCGGCAACTATGCATGGAGTGGTGGCGGCGTGAAAAACCTGCGGAAGTTTGCGGCCGAAACGGGCTGGGAACTCGTCGGTGAACCGGTGGAAGAGCAGTGCAGTCTTAAACCGGCACAGTTTGAAGCCTGCATCCGCCTCGCTGACGCCGTGGCGGATAAGCTGGGGGCTGCCTGAACAGACGCCTGAAACAAAGGCAGGGCTGTCAGAAAAAAACTGCCTCGTTCAGTAAAGCCTGTATGCTGGACAATACTCTGTGATGCTATTGTTCTGCGCCTTTGGTGGTAATCACGATTACGCCGTTGACGCCTTTGTCGCCATACATTTTTGTGGCTGCGGGGCCCTTGATGACAGTGATTGACTTCACGTCTGCCGACTTCAGCGAGCCGATGCTGTCCGTTCCCTTGCCGTCAATAATGTGCAGTATCGGCTTGCCTTTCGGCGGGTGGATATAATACGCATTGGTCGATGTTGT
Organism: Bacteroidales bacterium; assembly: GCA_031272965.1. Classification (GTDB taxonomy): domain Bacteria; phylum Bacteroidota; class Bacteroidia; order Bacteroidales; family Prolixibacteraceae; genus JAISSS01. The sequence continues at coordinate 8,004 of JAISSS010000149.1, forward strand.
TTGGCCGGAGCTTGCCTTGACAATTTCATCCATGAGTTTTTGGGTAACTGCCGCGTCTTTGGAGCTGATTTCGATAGCGCCGTTAGTGCCTTTGTCGCCATACTTTTTTGTAGCCTCGTCGCCCTTCAATATCGTAAAGGCTTCCAAATTCGCCTCGCCTACTGCCATCAGGATGTCCGATGTAACCTCCTTATTGTCAAGCAGTAGCAGTTTATTGTCGAGGATAATCAGGGGATAGGTGAAAGTCGTGTCGTTTTGTGCTTCGGCTTTTGCGGTTTTGTTGTCCGCAGGGGCTTTCTTTGCCGCGCTCTTTGTTGTTACTTCGACTACGCCGTTAGTCGCTTTTGAGCCATATTTCTTAATGGCGTCGGCGTCTTTCAGAACTGTGATGCTCTCAATATCATCCGCCGACAGCGCCGACAGCTCTGCGGATGTCGCCTCCTTGCCGTTGATAATAATCAGTGCCTCTTTGTCGGCAGCATTATGGGTGGTGGTTGCAGTGCCAGGGGTGGCCTCTGTTACGGCGCCGGCTTTTGCCTGGATTTTCGCTATGGTCTCGTCTGATAGCTGCCACCGTGTGATGGTCGCCATTCCGTCTCTGTCGCCCTTCTTCGATACCATGACATAGATGTTACGGTCATCGCGGTTGTTGACAAGTTGGGACATGGTCGTGATTTTGTCCGTTATTGTGTCGCCGGTTTCGGAGACACATATCAACCTGATTTTCTGGTCGGGCGACTGTAGCGTGTCGGTTTGCGGTGGTGTTTGTGCGCCGGTTGTTTGCGCCGGCAGTGGGGTGGGGGAGAGCTGTGCGGTGTCGCTGCTGTCCGAATCCACCGTTACGGGGTTGGCAAAAGCCGTTAATAAAAGGCCTGCCAGCGGAATGAAGAGCATGGTTCTCCATGCAGATTGGGGTTTTAAAGTTCTGTTCATCATTTCGATTCTTTGTTTAATTTTACTTTTGGAAAAACTGTTTACTAAGGCATACCGGCCGGAGCCGGCGGCCTTTTCTATTAACATGCGTTGATAATAAGCGGCATCAATGCCCTGCTGTAGTGTCTGCCGGTCGGCTTCATACTCATGCAGCGCTTTTACGTCGCGCTTCAGCAGCCATGCAAACGGATTGAACCATTGCACTATGCCGGTAAGTTCCAGCAGGCACAAGTCCACGAAGTGCTTGCTGGTAAGGTGAGAGGTCTCGTGTGTTATCACCTCGAAGGCGAAACACCGGAAGTCGTCGTCCGACAGCACTATTTCTCCGGCAAAGGTGAACGAGCTGTTAATGTCGGGGGATACCCATATTTGCCGCCCGTTGAACGTTTCACGTCGTGCCCGCCTGATTATACGCAATACGGCGGCAATGGCGGTCAGGGTCGCTAAAAGGCTGACGAACAGCCCGATGATATAAACGGGTATCATGAAGCCGGATATGCCTGCATCCGGCGGTGTGACGCGGCTCTCGGCAACTGTCGCGGCCGCGGTTGTGGTGGAAACGGGGCTTGCCATTTCACGACTCGTCTCCATGATAATCGTCGGCAATTGCAGGGGCGTCGGCGGTTGCTCTGCATTACCCAGCAGTGAGGCAACGGTCAGGCTGTCAGGTATCGGCAGCAGCGGAATTGCCATTGCCGTCAGCACGATGGCCAGCAGCAGGCGCCGACTAAGCCGAAAGTTGGCCGAATGACCCATTAACGCCCGCCACGCGATGTAGAGTAGTGCCAGACAAGCACCTGAACGAAGGATATATAGCAGGAACGTGTTCATACATTGCCGGTTTTTAGTTTGTTACTGCCTCTGTGCTGGTGATGTTCTACTTCCTGAAGCAGGGCTTTGAGGTCATCCGCCGACAGCGCTTCTTCCTCAATTAAGGCCGACACCGCCCGCCGATACGAATTGTCGAAGTACTTGGCTACCAGCGCTTTCAATGTGAGCCGCCGATGCTCTTCCTTCGTCTTCAGCGCATAATACTGGTGACTGTTACCGTAGGGCGTAAACCCAAGGAAACCTTTCTCTTCCAACCCGCGCACGATGGTTGACAGCGTGTTATAATGGGGCCGTGGCTCTGCATAGCTGTCGTGAATCTGCTTCACGAACAGCGGCCCTCTGTCCCAGAAAAAGGACATTATTTCTTCTTCTTTTGATGTTAGTCGTTTCATCTGCAAAAAATATTCAGTTTCAGATTGTAAAGATAACTACTTTTTTTAGTTGTTCAACTATTTTTCTTAGTTTAATTACCGGAATAAAATAGTTTGCCTTTGTAAGCAATTAATAATCAATATATTGCATTGTGTTAAATAATTATTAATTGTTATTTCAAAGCAGAACTGTATTCGAATCAGGTTCATGCGGATGTTGTACAGTCGGGTCGGCATCCATATGTCATGAAGTTAAATAAATATTTTTTTTACAGTAATTGAGGCCGGACACGTCGCGAAATGTGCGTTGGTATCATTATTATTAGTATTTTTACAGTCGAAACATTAAAATTATTTTATATGAGTGCAGGAAAGGTTTTATTGGGTGTGCTGGCAGGTGTTGCCATTGGCGCCACCCTTGGTATTTTGCTGGCGCCCGACAAGGGCAGCGAGACCCGCCGAAAAATCATCGAAAAAGGCGATGAATATGTTGACGGGCTGCGTGAAAAAATCAGCGACGTCGTTGACGAGTTGTCCAGGAAAGTGGAGAAAACGAAGGCCACCGTCGAGAAGGTCGTCGATGAGGTTGCTCAGCAGGCCGAAAAAATCCGGTCGGCTAATCCGCAGACATGATGGACGAACCGGCCGGGGCTTTTGAAGAGCTTGTTGACAGAAGCGTCCAGTATGCTCATACAACGCTGGAAATCATCAAGTTAAGGGTGATAGACAGACTGTCGCAGACCGCTTCCGACGTCGTCTCATGGTTTGTCGTTGCGATATTTGCACTGCTGTTTTTCATCTTCCTTAATACAGGTATTGCATTGCTCATCGGGGCGTGGTTAGGGGCCGCAAGTTACGGCTTTTTCGTAGTGGCAGGTTTTTATGGACTGATAGCGCTGATATGCGTCGTCTTCCGGAAGCGCCTGCTAAAACGCCCCGTGCGCGATGCCATCATTAATGACGCAATTTTGGAACAAAATGAGACCGACGAAAGAGACCCTCTCTGAGCGCCTGCTGCGTGAGCAAATCCGGCAGCTCGAAGTTAGACGCGAGAACGAGGAAGCGGCGCTGAAAGCGCAATTGTTACAGACTTGGAACAGCATGAAACCGCTCGCACTGTTGAAGAGTTCCGTGAAAGACCTCTCCGATTCGCGTGACTTGCAATCATCGCTGGTGCAAACTGCCTCGTCAATGCTCGTCAGCTTCCTCGCACGGCGGTATTTCTATCGCTCGGCAAATCCGCTGAAAAAAATTATGGGAACATTGTTCCAATATGGCGCCAACCGCTCGCTTGCCGACCACGCCGGATTAATCCGCGATTTAATCACTGTTGCCGTCAATAAAGTCGCGGAAGCAATGAAACGGTAACAATAACGGTGCGTTTAAACAAATCTAATAATCATTTTTGCAATGTATTTTGACGACAATTTTGAAAGAGGTATGAAAATAATCCCGTGGCTAATGGTGTTTCTGCTAATTTTGGGGGGCGGTGTAACTGCTTTCGTCCTGAACGCGGTCGCTCAGCATATCGAGCGCTCACATGTTGACGCAGTTTATGACCGGCGCGACAGTATTAAGATTTTGAACAAATGTGTACAATTTGCGGGCTCTCATTCACTTCCTGTCGGCGAGATAATTGCTACAATATGCCAGTCGTATCTGCACACGCCATACGTAGCCCACACTCTCGAAAATGGCGCCGAAGAACGGCTTATCATTAACCTGCGGGAATTAGACTGTATGACTTATGTGGAAAATTGCCTCGCTTTAGCCCGTACTATCAAAGCAGAGCATACAAGTTTTGCGACATTCGCCGATAATCTGGAAAAAATCCGCTACCGGCACGGCCTCCGAAACGGCTATACATCACGGCTGCACTATTTCAGCGAATGGATTGCCGACAACTGCCAAAAGGGAATCGTTGAAACGTTGCCTTTTGAAGTCCCTCTTACGGTGAATGTTAATTTTATGTCAACGCATCCCGACAGCTATGAAGTCCTGAAAGCCAATCCTGCACTTGTCCCCGAAATCGCAGCGCGGGAGAAAGCCATCAATGCCATGCCTCACGTATATATCCCGAAAGACAAGATTGCCGACTGCGAAAGTCAGCTGCAAAGCGGCGACATTATTGGCATAACCACATCCGTATCCGGCCTTGACGTCGTTCACGACGGAATCCTGCTAAGACTTGATGATGGACGTATCCACGTGATACACGCCTCCTCGTCGCTGGGCGAAGTGGTCATCTCAACAGAACCGCTACCCGCTTTTATTATGCAACGAAAATCTTATACCGGTATTATGGTCGTCCGTGCAAAATAATCAGCAACTCTTACGGGTATGTTCAATATGTCAATCTCGAATCCTCAGTCATCCTGTCCATATTCTATACTTATTTCGAGATAATTGTTAAAACGCTTTCATCCAGACCATCGGCTGTGGCTTTGACGGTTATGACGCCCGTCCGACGGGTCGATTGGATGATTAACTGTGCGCGTCCGAAGTAGGTGGTATGCGAGTTGCCGTTGTTTGGTTCGTGGCAGCGGAGGTCGCCGTTGTCCACTCCGAGCAGGCGTCCGACGCCGCTGACCTCGAAAGT
>JAISSS010000012.1 GCA_031272965.1 Bacteroidales bacterium
TTCCATAGTAGCCCACCACTCGCCCTCAGCGCGGGTTTCGAGTGGTTCCTGACAAGGTATGCAGACGTCCCACCAGCGCTGCGTCTCTGGGTCGGCGGCCATCTTTGCCATGTCGGCGGCATAGTCGTCGCCATAGTACTCGTAATAGCTGAACAAGTATCCATCCGTGTAGTAGATAGAGTAGTTGCGAATATTGCACTCGGTTATCATTCGCAACACACCGGGCCACACAGCGGCATGAAGGCGTTTATACTCCTCCAGCTTCTCCGGTCTGACTTTCAAAACACTTCCGTATCGTTTCATAGAGACAGGCTTCTGGATATTTAAATAAAAATAGGTACAGAACGTTTGAAGGTTTCCTCCAATGAAATCAGGGTTTCCGTGCTGGACACTCCTGGTATTTTCTGGAGTTTATCGCTGAGTACCATCTTCAGGTGTTCGTTATCGCGGGCATAGACCTTCACAAAGATGGCATAAGTGCCGGTGGTATAATGACATTCCACGATTTCGGGGATATTGAGCAGCTGCTCGGCAACGCTCTCATAGAAGCTGCCTTTTTCGAGGAATATTCCCACGAAAGTGCAGGTTCGATAGTCCACTTTTTTGGGGTCTATAAAATAGCCCGACCCTGTAATGACGTTCATATCTATCATGCGGTTAACCCGCTGATGAACGGCGGCGCGGGAGACGCCCACCACAGTGGCTACATCTTTGAACGGTGTCCGCGCGTTCTTGGTAATGATACTCAAGATGTGCAGGTCAACCTGGTCTAAATTGTTTCTTAAAGTCATTCTATTTAATTGTTAATTTATGTTAAATCAAAACAAAAAGTTTCCAAGCAGTTCGCTAACGTGCTTTTCAATAGACAAAGGTAATGATTTTTCTGTTAAATCATACCGAATGTAAGATTTTTTTTCAGCGGATAGGAACTTGTCGTCGGAAATCCATGCCCAAAGATATGAATGTTTCGGTACGAACAATGCCTTCGATGTCCTGCAACCCCTCGTCAATAATTTGTTTGAGGTGTTGGTTTGTCTTGGTGAGCAGCTTAATAAAGATGGCATATTGTCCGGTAACATAGTGACATTCCACTACTTCGGGGATTTTCATTAAGGCTTCGGCAACGCGGGTGTGATATTTGGCCTTTTCTAAATAAATTCCCATATATGCGCAGGTATTGTAGCCTAATTTTTCGGGGTTTACAACAAATTCGCTGCCGGCAATAACGCCCAAGCTGGCCATGCGTTGTACCCGCTGGTGTACCGCTGCGCCTGATACGCCGCAGGCGCGCGCCACCTCAAGGAACGGCATACGGGCGTTCCGAGTAATTAACGTTAATATTTTATGGTCGAGGCTGTCAAGTTCCGGCAGCGCGTCGTTCTGGTCTTCACTCATGATTAAAAATTTAAACTATTTTTTTTCGCGGTGCAAATGTAATAAATATTTTCATTAACTTTGTGTTTCATAAAAATTACGATTCATGCAAGAAGCAGTCATCTCGTTGAAGAATGTGGACATTTATCAACAGGAAACAAAAGTATTGGAAAGTGTTTCGCTGCGTATAGACGCGGGCGAATGGGTATATCTTATCGGGAAGGTGGGCAGTGGCAAGTCCAGCCTCATCAAGACCCTGCATGCCGAATTGCCGGTCGAGACGGGCGACGAGGCGATTGTTGCAGGATTTAACCTGCTAACGCTGCGACAGCGCGACGTGCCGTACCTGCGCAGAAAGTTGGGCGTCGTATTTCAGGATTTCCGGCTGCTTAGCGACCGCACTATTTACGACAACCTGGCCTTTGTGCTGAGAGCCACGAACTGGAGCTCGAACAAGGAAATTAAGGAGCGGATTCTTGATGTCGTGGAAAAAGTCAAGCTCGACAAGCACCTCGACAAGATGCCGCATGAGCTGTCGGGGGGTGAGCAGCAACGTGCCGCCATTGCCCGCGCCCTGCTCAATGACCCCGATATTATCTTAGCCGACGAGCCTACCGGAAATCTGGACCCGGAAACATCTGTTGAAATCATGGACATCTTCAGAAAAATCAACAGACGCGGCAAAACTGTCCTGATGGCCACTCACGACTATCTCATGCAGAACAATTACGCTGCAGGTACCCGTACACTGCTCTGTGCAAATGGCCATCTTTACAACTCCTCAAGCGCCACCGAGGACTTCAACTTCGGCGACGAACTGCTGAAATGACCCGTAATGATTAAATTCATACCGGATTATTCGCTGGCCGAAAGCAACTCGTTCCACATACAGGCAAGATGCCTCTACTATTTCGAGTTTTCGAATCCGCAAGAATTACCCATGTTCTTACGGGCATTCAAATATGACCGCCGCATGTGGCCGGTATTTATACTTGGGGGCGGCTGCAATGTACTCTTTGTCAGCGATTTCAAGGGATTAGTAATCCATTCTGCTGTGCGCGGGGTACGAAAAACCGCAGAAGACGCCGCTCATGTATGGCTCGAAGTTGGTGCAGGCGAGGATTGGGACACATTTGTTCAATATACGATAGAACATGGCTACGGCGGAATTGAGAATCTGTCGGCAATTCCCGGCAAGGTCGGCGCCGCCCCCGTGCAAAATATCGGCGCCTACGGACGCGAGGCGGGCCAATATGTAACCTCTGTAAATGGCTTTGACATTGATACATCCCGCTTTGAAGAGTATTCTGCCCCCAAATGTGCCTTCGGCTACCGCACCAGCATTTTCAAAAACAGGCTTGCCGACCGCTTTGTAATAAACACTGTAACTTTCCGCTTAGACAAGAAGCCGGATTTCGCACTCGACTACAAGGATGTGCGGCAGGAAACGGATGCGCTTGGCGGGCCGACATTGCAAAACATCCGCACAGCCATTATTGCTATCCGTCGCCGAAAATTGCCCGACATCAGTACAGTAGGTAGCGCCGGAAGTTTTTTCATGAACCCGACAGTGTCAGAAGAACACGCCGCACAGTTGCGGAACAAGGCACCCGATATACCACTTTTCCGCAGTGGGGACAAATATAAAGTGGCGGCGGCATGGCTCATCGAGCAGTGCGGATGGAAAGGCTTCCGCGACGGCGACACGGGAACACACCCGTCACATGCGCTCGCATTAGTGAACTACGGCTCGGCAACAGGCGCCCAGATATGGGAACTCGCCCTGAAAATACAGCGCTCCGTCGTTGAGCGCTTCAACATACACCTGCAACCCGAAGTTGAAGTAATCGGATTGGGGTAGCACAGAATCGGTGCACAGCCAACTCTAATTGCCCCCAAACTTGATTGATTGCGGAGACCTTCTGAACAGCCCGATATTGTCGTCCCGCCCCTGTAACAAATAGCGGGGGGTGTCGGAGCCATATTCGTTGGTGGCCTGCGCCGAGAACCGTCCGATGTCTGATTCCGGTGAACGCATGCGATTGATTATCAACGATATGCGGGTGTCGCTAAAATCTTGCATCATATTTTGGTCGCCTTCACTGTCTCCAGCCACAAATACAGGGCCATAGCCATAAGTTGATACGAGGAACCGTTTGATAGCCTTAGTTTTACCTTCTTCCTGCGTCTGGTCATATCCCTCGCGAAAGACGGGCAAAATGCGGTGATTCCCGTCGCGTTCGAGTTCCATGGCGATGATATTTTCTTCCGGTATATTATAGCCATAATCGGGATTTGAGGCAATTTCCCTGACCACGTCAATGAAAGAGGCAGAGCATACATGGATGTCGAATCCATTTTGAGCCATAGTCCAATAAAGATTTTGCATTTCGGGGACAAACCGCAGTCCGCTTTTCCAAGTTACAGATACAGCGCCGGCCTCTCCCTGCAATAATTCGGGCGTTGTCCATGTAACTTGACCTACAGGCATCGCCAACTGACTGCATATTGTGGCACGGGTCAAGGCTCTAACCTCCTGCTCGTTCATGCCTGCAAACAAATACGTTACCCACGGGTACGAAATATCATGCCCAAATGTCCCGTCAATGGCATCATAGAGATAGCGCAACTTCGATGCAAAGGCCATATAATGAGGGCTTTGCATTACAACGTCAAGCGGCTTGTCGCCCCCCAGCCCGCTGTAATTGGCATACAGCCATCGATAGCTGGCAATAATATCGGTCGCAACAGCCTCAATATTAACAGCTTCACCATTTAAATTATTGAACTCCGGTGCAAAATCGGAAGTCGGAACATCTTTTCTGATGGCATAGTCAAGCAACTCCGGTGTGGCGCCAAACACAAGTTTCTGCATCATCTCAATGATAACAGCTTCCTCAATATCGAGAAAAATCGACGTATTATCCCAATCTACCACGATGTATGGCGGCTTCGATGCGTCAAAACCGGCACTGTTTTTGCCGACCTCGTTAATCAGCAGCTCCAATTGCTCACGGTTGAATACATCCCAGTTAAGCGGCATCAATTCAGCCGACGTTCCTGACCGTTGCCGACAACTGCCGGCCAGTGACCAAATGCCAGCGACAAGAATAATTATTGAAATATGTTTCATATTTTTTAAATCGCCGCAAAGATACATTTTTTTCAATAAAAGGGATGAGACTCTTCAAATAATATTTGCTATTTCGGGAACTTTGCGTAACTTTGCCGAAAATTTGCAGTAATTATGGAAAGAAAGAAATTGCCCGTTGGGTGCTCAAATTTTGAAAGCCTCATTGAGCAAGGCTATTACTACGTTGACAAAACGCACTTCATTGAGAAGATTGAAAATGAACGCAATAAGACTGTGTTCTTTATCCGTCCGCGCAAGTTCGGCAAAAGCCTGTTCCTGACTATGATGTGGAATTACTATGATGTGCGGCAGGCGGACAAGTTTGAGACTCTCTTCGGCGAGTACTACATAGGGAAGCATCCTACGCCGCTGCATAACAAGTATGTGGTTATCAATTTTGACTTTTCGGGGATAGACACCGGCAACGAAGATGTTTTCAGAAATTCGTTCACCGGAAAAATTCAGGCAAACGTAAGAACACATCTTATCAGATATGAAAAGAAATATCCTAAAGAGGTAGAGAAACTTTTTAAGGCAAAGTCGGAAGGGGAGTATCAGGGTATTGAAGCCATTAACATGATATTTGACCTGGCAGAAAGTATCTGCTGCAAGGTCTATGTCATCATCGACGAGTACGACCATTTTGCCAACGATATTGTAGCGTCCGCAACGACCGACCCGCAAGGCATGTACCGCAAGATGGTGGGCGCCAACAGCATTGTGCGCGACTTCTACGAAACGCTCAAGGCAGGCACCAAGTCTATCGTTGACCGCGTCGTAATTACCGGCGTAACCCCTATCATGCTCGATGATATGACGAGCGGCTTTAATATATCAAACAATCTCTCAACCACTTACGATTACAATGAACTACTGGGCTTTACACAGGCAGAGGTTGATAAGATGATAGCGGATGTAGGTATTGACATGTCGAACATACCGATTGACCTGAAACAGATGTACGAGGGGTATAAATTTCATGCAAAGGCTGAAAATCTTGTTTATAACTCATCCATGATGCTGTTCATCCTTGACAAAGTGCAGTTTTACGGTATTGATGCGCTCGAAACCTTGATAGACGACAACTTGAAGATGGACTACAGCCGCCTGCGCAACCTGATGATAACCGAAGAACGACGCCAAATACTGACCGATATAGCCAGGAACGGAAGCGTTGAAGGCGCAGTTATTCCAAAGTTCTCGCTTCATCAACTATCTGATAACAAATGCTTTATATCCATGCTCTTTTACATGGGCTTAATAACGCTCAAAAAAGTTAACGAAGAGATTACGGAACTGAAAATCCCTAACTACTCCATCTATACCGTTTACTGGGACTATATACTTCAGATGCTTGAAGAAGAGAACGACGACATAAGCATCGACACAGGCAAGATACAGGCAGGCTTACGCGAGTGGGCGTTCCGCAACAACCCCTATCCCTACGTCGATTATATCAGCAAGAACATCGTCGCCCGCCTCTCCAACCGCGACCTGCAGCGCTTCGACGAGAAATACCTCAAGTTCGCACTGCTCAACTATATGAACCTCTTCCACTACTACATCCCGCTTTCGGAGGTGGAAGTAACCGAGGGCTACCCCGATGTCTATCTCAAACGCACCGGTCTGTATCCGTCAATACCGTGCGACTGGGTAGTAGAGTTGAAGTACATCAAGCAGTCGGACGCCCGCAAGCCGTCTGTCCTTGAAGCCAAACTCAAGGAAGCCCGCAAACAGATAGCCAAATACCGCGCCTCGCAAGTTTTTAACAACCGCGCCGACGTGCAGTACCGCATCTTCGTCTTCACCTGGAAGAATAAGTTCGAGATATATGAATGATTTAAGATTTATGCAAAAACCACTTTTTTCGACGGCATTGTTGCTGATTTTATTCAGTATGTCAGGGTATTCAAAGTCCCCTGAAAGACTGCGCGAGAATTTCGATTTCGACTGGAAATTTGCTTTGAAAGACGA
>JAISSS010000021.1 GCA_031272965.1 Bacteroidales bacterium
ATGAAAAATGGCTTGCCGACCATAAGGACGCGCAACAGCCAAACGGACTGCTGCCCAACATCATCCCCACCAGCGGATGGGGGCTTGACTGGGCAACGGGTCCCGACTGGACAGGCTCGGTGGCGATTATCCCGTGGGCAATTTACGAGTTCTACGGCGACAGTCGGCTGCTGCGTACCATGTATGACAACATCCGCCGCTACGTGAACTGGCTCGACGCCTCATACCCCAGCGGGATATGCAGTCAGGGACTGGGCGACTGGATTACGGTGAAAACGCACACCCCGCAGACATATACAACCACAGTGTATTATTACCGCGTGACGGCAATCCTTGCAAAAGCGGCAAAACTCTTCGAGCGGCAGGAGGATTATGAAAAATATTCGGCGCTGGCTGAAAAAATCCGCAACGCTTTCAACGACAAATACCTGAACCGCGAAACGGCTGTCTATCTCGACGGCAATCAAACGGAGATGAGTACGGCGTTGCTGTGGGGACTGGTACCCGATGAACTGCGCCAAAAGGTCGCCGACAATTTGGCAAAGCGCGTCATCGCCGACAACAGCCACCTCGACTGCGGCATGCTCGGCACCAAAGCCATCTTCAATGCTTTGGGCGACAACGGTTATGCCGACCTGGCCTGCACCGTACTATCTCAAGAGACCTGGCCGGGATTCGGCTATTGGATAGTAAAAGACAATGCTACAACGCTTTACGAGGACTGGTATTCTATTGGCGAGCGCAAGGAATCGTCGCTCAACCATATCATGTTCGGCGAGTTCAGCGCCTGGCTTTACCGCATTCCGGGCGGCATTCGCATCGACCCTGAACATCCGGGATTCGCGAAGTTCCTGCTCCGCCCACAGTTCATCACTTCACTCAACAATGTCAATGTGGAGTATGACAGCCCGCGCGGCAAAATCATATCGCACTGGACGCGCCCCAAAAAGAATACGGTAAACTATAAGGTTACTGTTCCCGCAAACTCTGCCGCCACACTGATACTGCCCGACGGTTACAAACTGAAAAAAGCCACATTGTCATCAGGCGATAAAGTTGACCTGACGACGACAAGCGAGAGCGGCTACGAACTGCCTGCGGGAAGTTATGAATTTACGGTTATAAAATGATAACCTGCACAAATCAGCAGGGAAATATCCGGCAATAGCCACAAAAATAATTCCGCTCAAATTGGCATATACGCCTGATTTGAGCGGAATTAACTTTTAATTGGAGTTTTGCAGGACGATGTCCACAATCCAGGCAAAGAGGTTCATGGCGAATACGTCGGAAGCATTGTTGGGTTCAACGTTGGCGCCGCTGCTCATGCCGCTGCGGCCGTCGGCAAAGATGTCGCCGTCGCCCAGATAGATTATGCGGCTGGTGGGGTCTATGCCGACCACCATCATCCCGTTGTCATGAGTTGTGAGCTGAATGATGTGCGGACTGCCGGAGGCATCGGTGCGCCCGAAAATATTATCCCGCCGTAAAATAGTGGCGCCGGGGGCAATATCCCCGAAAGGGCCGTTGGTGAACTTCTTGGTAGCTTCTGAAAATATCACATTGAAGTTATTTGTCGAGCCCCCATAAACCCACTTAAGGCCATTATTCAGGAGATTATGGATTTGCGTATTATCGTCATTCGAGTCCGAATTTATTATCAATACACGGTTAGGGCGGTCGCGCAGCCATTGCAGTATGGTTTGCGCTTGAGCAGCCGTCGGGAAGCGGTCGTAACCAAGCCACAGGATGTCATATTTTGACAGATTGCTGTAAGCCACATAGCTGTTCCATGTTGTGCCACTGTTTGTTGTATGATTTTCGGTGATAAGGCTGCCGACTTTTATGGTTCCTGACGGCCCGAAGTTGGCAGTATTTTCCAATTTCTGCTTAAACCGTCCCGTGAAACTGCCATACTCGTTAAAGGCTAAACTGTAGCAATAAATATCCTTGTTGAGGAACTTATACATGTCTTCCTGATGGATGTAGAGTGGTATAACCCACTGTGCGGCAATCACCACGATGGAATCCAATTTGTCGCCCATCGCTGTGTTGGCAGAGAGGGCGCGGAAGTTCAGGATTTTTCCGCTATTGGTAATGACAACTTTAAAATTCGCGTTTTGCAGGGAATCGGTGGCCAAATGTTTCAGCCCCGCATCGTAGTCGGTTTTCCAGAGGATGCGGTAGTCGTCGATATTTGTGTCCACATCAATATTTCTGATAGAGTTTGCGCTGGCGGCTATTTTCACAGTTCTGTTGCTAAGTTTGAAATAGCTGTCGGGGGTCATCAGCAGTTCTTTTTCCGACAAGTTCCATGGCTGTACGGTAACGGTGAGGCCTGAAGCCTTATTGCTGGCAGCCTCTTCCGGGGTGGTCCACCCATGACTGGCAACGCTGCTGATAACAAAATCATAGCGGAAGTTACGCAATATCTGGCCGAAAGGATATGAGCCGACCTCGAAGTCTAACCGGTAGTAGTTTTGCTGGCCGTTATACAGGCCCCCCACCACTATACAGGTAGCGTTTGACAGCTGTTGTGCGGGGGCGGTAACGCCTGCACTTTCGGGTAGATACAGCTGATTGGTTGACGTGGTCGCAGCCGTGGTAACCGGACCGACTTCCACATTAAATGTTGTTGATGGCTCCAATGTGGGCTGCGTGGCAACCGGCGCAGTATATATGTTCGACACGTTGTCGGCAATAATCCGGTATTTATTGGCGGCGCGGTAAGCATACAGCTCGTTCATCACGAAGTTGTTGACGCCTGCCTGCAGATGCACGTCGATGCGCGACAGCGCCCGCAGCATGTTGATTTCGAGCGCGTCATCGGCCGCGATGTCGGCAACGAGTGCTTCGCCATACATGGGGATTCCAGCGCCCGGATATGAGAGGCACAGATTGGCTTTCAACGCCTCTATTGTTGTGCCTTTCATGGGGTAGTATGTGTCGTGATTGGTGCGGTTGGCCACCACGATAAGTTGCTGTTGGGTAGCGCTTTTGCGCAGCCAGGCAGTACAGGTGGTCTTCAGATTGGCGTCGGGCGCCGAAATATCGGTTGCCTGCGTGTAGTATTGCAGTACACCGTTGGCCATCACGAAAATATCCAGCGAATTGACGACACATTCGTCCGACATGTCGCCACTGCGGGTGCTTACCGTCTTTTCCGACGGTATGTTTATCAGTAATGTAATGCGGCGATTGTCCTCTTCCCCAACGGGTATTTCCTTGGAACAGGATGCCGCAAAAACTCCCAGTAATAATATGTATAATAATTTCTTCATCGCTTACAATTCCTTAATCTACAGCAGAGTTTTCGAGGATAGTATTTGCTATCCATGCATAGAGGTTCAGTACGAGGCGGTCAATGTCATTAGAGTAGCCGGAATTATCGGTTAGTCCGCCGTTTCCGATTTCCATCAGGTCGCCGTCTCCCAGATAGATTACCTGTTTTGTGGGGTTTATGCCCACCACCATGTCGCCGTTATCGTCGGTCAGGACGGTAATGATGTCAGAATTGGGCGGGACAACAGCCGAGGCGTAGATGTCGTCATTACGTTTGATGTTCCGGTCTGACGAGCTGTTTGACTTGCCCGCCGTAACATTGCCGAAAGGCCCTTCCAGAATCACGCGGTTGGCGGCGTTATGGGGCGGCACGGTGAAATAGGAGCCGCTGACCGTTGAGGGGTGATAGTTCCACGTCAGGTTGTCGCCTAACTGCTGGCGGATATATCCCTGTACGTTATCGTCTTCAAAGTTGACAATCAGGATGCGGTTGGGCTTGTCGCGCAGCCATTGCAGGATGCGGTTACATTGAGCATTGCTGGGCGTCTCGTTATAAACCAACCATATTACATCGTATTTGCAAATCGCGCTGTAGCTGTCGAACACATCGCCCCATGACGGGGAATTAAAATAGGTAAGGAAGCCGCCGAAAGGCACGACACCGCTGGCGCCGAAGTTAGCAGCATTTGTCAACTTCTTTACAAACCGGTGGCTGGGGTCATAGTCGCCATATCCATTGCCGGAGTAACATTTTATGCGGATGGACAGATATTCGGAGATGTTTCCCTGTGTGGCGGTCAGCGGGATAGCCCACTGGCCGGCCATCACCACAAAATCGGCGCGGTTAATGTCCTGCACACTCCGGTTGTCGGTCAGTGTGGTTACGCGGATATAATCCTTTGAGGGGGCTATTTCGATGCTGAACTTCGCGTTCTGTAGCGACGAGCTTGCCGCACCGTAGTTGGCCGCGTCGAAGTCGTCTTTCCAGATAATTGAGCAGTCGGCAAAGGATGTTTCCACGCCGAAGTCGAATATCTGGTTACCGCGATGACTGAACGCATGGTCTGTTTCCGACACACCGAGATATTCGGTGGCATTAAAGCAGAGCCATTCCGTATTCCGGATGACGTTCAGTGAGGCGTTGACGCCGTCGGTTACGCTTGATGCGGCCGCATCGGGCGTGGCATAACCGGCGGCATATATATTTTTAATGACGAAGCGGTAGAGGTGGTTCCGCAATATCTGGCCGAAAGGATGTCCGGCGGCGGCGGGGTCGAAGTCCAAGCGGTAGTAGCACATTGCGCCGTTATAGAGGCCGCCGATGACGATGCACGTTGCGGCGGATATTTTTGCGGTGCCGGTAACTTCCGGACGTTCCGGCAGGTAGAGTTGGGCAATTGAGGCGGTGTCGCCCTGCGCGGTTATGCTGTTGGCATTAACCGTATAGCCCGTTGACGCGGCAACAGTTGGGGTGCTCACGACGGGGGCTGTTTCAAGGCTGGCTACTGCATCGGGGATGAGTGCGGCGCGGTTAGCAGCGCGATAAATTCGGACGCTTTTGAGCTGGAACTTTGCACGGGCGGCGGCGCTCATACGGACGTCAGCACGTGCCAGCGCCCGCAGCAGCCTCACGTTAAGCGTGAGGCCGGACGCCGGTATCGCAGCCACATTTACCTCTCCGTACATCGGCTGTGCAGTAACTCCGGCGGCAGTGTAAGCCATCACAAGACCGGCTTTCAGGTCGGCCAGCGTGGTCCCGACCGGCGGGTTATATGTGTTAAGCAGGGCGCCGGTATTGGCAACCATCACAAGACGGCGGGCAGTGGAGGCCTGCTTCAACGTGAGTTTGCAGGTGGTCTGCAGCCCCGACGATTCAATATTGACCGCCGCGGTATGATAGAGTAAACTGTCAGCTTCAAGAACGAATACTTCCAGGTTATTTATGGCACATTCAGGGGCGCGGTCGTCGTTCTTTGTAGCAACCGGCAACTCAAACGACGGCAGCCGGACAACAACTGTTGTTTCGGCGTCGGTGGCGGGCGTAAAGCGCTCGTCGTCGTTCATGCAGGCCCTGCACAGCAGGGCTGCAATGCTTATAAATAATATGTTCAATTCCCTGTATTTCATGACTGATAATGCTTAGAAATTCCTGACTATTTGACCTCAAGAATCTTATTAATAGTTAAATCCTGCCATGATTGGACGAGGACGTCCACACTGATACTGACAGGCGTTGAATCGAATGCTTCCTGCGCTGTGGGAAAACCGCGGTCCAGTACCGCTTTCACGGAGAAAATGTAGCAGTGATTGCGGAGCAGGTCGCGGAAGTTTCGTGCGGCATCGCGCAGGTCAACGCGATAATATGTCTTTGCAAAATCCGTGCCAAAATAGCCACCCAACACAATGCAGGTAGCATCTTCGTATTTATTGCGGTCGGCCGGGCCTTTTGCTTCCAAGGTATAAATGCTGTTAACCAGCGCCGTATCGTCAGGCGTTGTATAAATCAGCGGAGAGAGCATCTTGCCCGACTGGGCCGGTACGGTGGCCGCCGTAACCGATACATGGCCGTCGCCGCCGATGCTGACGGCGTTCTGCGCGGGGGCAGGCAGCCCTTTGGTATTGCGGTTGTACAGATAGACGTCGCTCAGGCGGAACTGATTTCGGGCTGCGGGCTGTATGAAGACATCAATGCGCGAGACCATCCGCAGCAAGTGCAGGTCATTGATTCCACTGAGGCTTAGGGCATCATCAATGGCAACCGTTCCCGGCACCTCCGCCCACATAGGGATGGGCATAAAGTCGCCGGGAGCGGGCGAATCGGCCTGCCATGAGTTGGCAGTGAGGGTCAGGGCATTCAGCACAGCGGTTTTCACACCGGATATATGGAAGAGCTTTATACGCAGCTCTTCGGGCAGGTTGGTCAATACTACCAATTTATAGTTCCCTGCTTTGCGGGGGAGTTCCACGACGAACTGCTTGCGGGCGCCGTCGCTTCCGGGCACATCGGTGATAGTGGCTGTTCCAGCATGGGAATCGTAGGTCTCTGTCTGGCCGGAAACTCTAAATGACAGAACGTCAGCATGAATGACAGCATTCTCTGCGGCCAGGGTCAATGCCTTGGTAGAAGCGGCGGGCAGTTCAAAGGTAAAAGCTATTTTCAGGGTGTTCGATTGCTGGGGGATTTCAAGCAAATGTTCGTCATTCGACGGCCCTACAGAAATCTCCTTCGAGCAGGAAAATGTCAGCCCGAATATTAAGACAAATATCGTTATCTGTAAAAGAGACTTCATTTTTTTTTTATTTCCTTTCTTATGACATAATTGTTTCTTCATCTGACAGTTCCCAGCCATTTATAATCACAGTAACGCTCATGTCGGTTCCCAGCTTTATCAGTATATCGAAAGTGTGCGTGGTACTGTAGTCAATGTCGGCGCCCATAAGGATGGCTTTCGACACCAGCTCGGTGAGCGTCCCTGTCAGGACTTGCTTTTGCTGGGTAGCGTTCACAAGGCTGACCACAGGGAAGCGGTCGGCGGTGAGCCGCAGCACATTGAGGGTTCCGGCAAGCGTCCCGCTGTCGTCTAATCGGACGGTGCGCACGTATCGGAACTGCGGGGCATCGGCGATAGTGTTGTCGAACATATAACGGCTGTTGGAATCGGCAATGCCAAATTCATAGTCGCTGTCGCTGGCCGTCAGTCCCTCTACTGTGAAGTTGATGGTATAAGTGTCGTTGTCCAGCAAGACCTTTCGTGTTACGTCTTTGCCGGGGTAAATATCTATTGCTGTCGCCTGGCCAAACAGCAGCGGCGCCAAATCGGTGTTTTTCAAGGTGTTATCAGCGGGGATGTTTAGCAGAAGCTGGTTTTCCATATCTCCGGTAACTTTGGGGATAAATTCGCCGCTGGTAGAATAATGGCTGTCCTGATTTCCCCACACTACAACTTTGTAGCGGCCGGCAGGCAACAGGGGTAGCTGCAGGATATAGTCATCCGTGAGCCGGACATTGTCCTCATGCTGGATGCGGACAAACCGGTTGTTCCAATCGAACACATAGACATCCAACGACTTCACCTGGTCCGGCGTGGCGCCGCACAAAGGAAGCAGTTCGAAGGTCAGCGAAACGGTCGCCCGACAGTCGGACAAGGTCTCGCGGATACATCCGGTAAGCACTGTAAATAAGAATATCGTTTTTATAAATACCCGTTTCATGTTGTTCAGTGTCAGTGTAAAAGTGCCAAAAAATGATAGCGCCACCCGCAAAGGCGACGCTATCGGGTTTACCTTAAATTCTACTTTTATGCACAAACTATAACTATCTTAGCTTAAGATGATTTCTTCGTTGCTGTAGTCCCAATCCTCAATCGTGATATCAAGGGTGATGTCAGTCTTGGTGGAAATCGGGTCGTCAGGGTTCTTTACTTCGGGGGTGTTGTTTCCGGGAGGTACAATCTGCTTTACAGTCAGGTTGTAGAACTTGTTACGGAGAACATCGAAGTCGTCAGCCTCGTTAATGAACGAGTAGAAGTAGCAGACGCCATTCGTGTATTTGACTACAGCCGCACTGCCGCTGGCAACACTCGTATTGAACGCCTCTGCATCCGCCTGGTCATCGAAATAATAAACGTCGCCGTTCAATTTGACGGTATAGAAGTCGTCGCCGGTTGAGAAGGTGCCGGTTTTGGTGTCGTCTTTGTCGCCGTTTGCGTCACAGATTACTGCCGGAGTGAACACTGCCTGCACTGAAACGTAAGTGTTCAGCTTCTCGAAAGGCTTCTCATTAGTGTTTTCCGTAGCATACTTGACCTTCCAGTCGAGTACAGCAGCGTCGTGAGCGTTAACTGCAACATAATTGGCGTCAGCTTCCAGGTCGTTGGCGTTGTAGGTGCCGGTAGCCCAGTTCGGGTCTTTAACCACGTTAGCATCCTTTACCTGCATGGGGAAGGTCAGCTTGTTAACCTGCCGTACCGAATATTTGATGTCTGACAGAATGCCTGCCACCGAAGTGAGAGTCAGATTCTGCGACTTCTGTACGGAGATTTTGGCAACCATACGTTCAACAGTAACATCAATCTTGTTTTGGGTGTCGTAGCTGTTGTCGTCAACGGAAACGAGGTCAGCAGAAACGAAATCCTTGCTGAACATGGCGATGCCGGTGCCGGTTGCCAGGTTTGTGTAGGAAGTTTCCCATTGCTTCTGCAGGTCGTTCATTGTAGATACTGCGGCTACGTCGAAGGTGGAGGGCAGGTTGAGGCCTACGGCAATCTTCTTGGCGCCAGTGGTGGTAGCCACTTTGGCCGAGCCAGTATATACGTCATCGCCGGTACCGCCGGAATACGAAAACTGACCGCTCGTGAGATGTGCCTTATGCGTAACAGCGCCCGTGGCGGTATTGAAGATGAATACATCGACAGTGTTCATCTTGCTCTCCAGCTCGGTGGCATTTTGGTCGCCAGCGGTCTTGGTGCCGGGCTTCGGAAACTGAATGTTCAGCTTCATCGTCGTCGCCTGACCTTCCTTTGGTAAGTAATTATCTTCCTTACTACAGCTTGCAAAACCCGCGACAAGGGCACATGCAAGCATCACATGTTTGAAATTCATTTTCATAAATTTTCTTACTTAAAAATAATAATTGAACTTTCTTTGATAATTAATGAGGCTTTTCTTTTTTGCCTCGTACTATATACGTTCAATGTAGCATTTCTTTCCCCTAATTTTTTTCATTTTTTTTGTTCAAAAAAAACAAGTCATTAATATTCAGACAATTACAACGAAAGTTTTTTTTCGGGAAAACATGGAAAACAGGTTGGTTGTCCTGCTTCGCATCATTTTGCAGCGCCACCCAAAACTGTTTCAGATACAAAATGCGCCTTTTCGCTGAAACTTTATCTAAAAAATACTTATATTTGCAGCCGCAATAACACTTAATACTATGGGAAAAATCAGGTTTATATTTGTGTTGGGGCTTATGGTTTACGGGACGTTTCCGTCCGACGCCGCGACGCCCAAGCCAAACGGCTTCGAACTAAAGCGGGGAGTGAACATCAGCCACTGGCTGTCGCAGAGTTCGGTACGCGGCGAGCAGCGGGCGCAGTATTTCACCCGTCGCGATGTGGAGTTCATCGCCTCGCTCGGCTTCGACCATA
>JAISSS010000086.1 GCA_031272965.1 Bacteroidales bacterium
TGCCTTGCCATTAAAGGGAAGACCAAACTCGCAGGGGAAAATCGCAAACCAAAGGCGACAACCAAGGATTTTATACGTTCTTTGAAATGGAGAGAGAATTTATAGGGGAAAGATACAAATTTTTTTTTCATTCCGCATCAAAGTTAACCGTTTTGCAAAAAAAGTATGTCTGCAAAATTTTTTAGGGCCTGTATAAAAAAAAATCCGTACTTTTGCGGCGGTTTTACAACTACGGTTAGTATTCTGAAAAAAGATGAGAAGCAGTAACAGAACGAAAACGAGATATGCGTTTGTCCCGCACGGTGTGTGGTCAGGCGCATTTTTTATAATCGGAAGGAGCTTGAAATGACGAAGGCGAGAACAGTTAATTTAATATTGGAAGATGGAACCCGCCTGACGGGGAAGTCTTTTGGCTATGAGCGCTCTGTGGCGGGTGAAGTGGTCTTTTATACGGCCATGACCGGCTATCCGGAGAGCCTTACCGACCCCTCATATACGGGGCAGTTGTTAGTATCAACATATCCGCTTATCGGCAACTACGGGGTGCCCTCTGACGCCATGCGCGACGGGGTGAACGCCTTCTACGAATCGGGCAGGATTCATGCCTCAGCCCTGCTCATCGCCGACTATTCCGACCGGTACAGCCATTGGAACGCGGTGAAGAGTCTGGGCGACTGGCTCAAGGAGTGGAAAGTGCCGGGTATTTATGACCTCGATACGCGGGCGCTCACCAAAATCCTGCGCGAGAAAGGCTCCATGCTCGGCAAGATAGAGTTCGACGGCGAGCCGGTGGACTTCTACGACCCCAATAGCGATAACCTTGTTGCGCTTGCGTCAGACCGGCAGAAGTCCGTTTATGGCAATGGCGGCCTCCGCGTTGTGCTGGTTGACTGCGGTGTGAAGAACAACATCATCCGGCGGCTGCTGGCGCGTGGCGTAACGGTGGTGCGCGTACCGTGGGATTACGATTTTACGCGGGAAGAATATGACGGGCTGTTCATTTCCAACGGCCCCGGCGACCCCGCCTTATGCGACATAACGGTTGGCCATATCCGCAAGGCTCTTGATACCGGCAAGCCTGTTATGGGCATCTGTCTTGGCAACCAGCTGCTTGCATTGGCGGCCGGAGCCAAAACCTACAAGATGAAATATGGCCATCGCAGCCACAACCAGCCGGTATTGCTTAACGGTACTGAAAGGTGTTTCATTACCGCTCAGAATCACGGCTTCGCTGTTGACACGGAAACCCTGCCCCCCGATTGGGAGCCGTTGTTCATTAACGTCAATGATGGCACCAATGAGGGCATCCGTCATAAAACTGCGCCGTTCTTTTCTACCCAGTTCCATCCGGAAGCCTCCAGCGGGCCGATAGATACCGATTTTTTGTTTGACGATTTCGTTACTAACATCAAAAAGAATAACAAGCTATGACACAACTGAATACATCCATAAAGAAGGTTATTGTGCTGGGGTCGGGTGCCCTGAAAATCGGCGAGGCGGGTGAGTTTGACTACTCCGGTTCGCAGGCGCTCAAAGCCCTCAAGGAAGAAGGCGTTGTAACCATTCTTATAAACCCCAATATCGCCACTATTCAGACCTCTGACGAGATTGCCGACCGCGTCTATTTTCTCCCCGTAACGGCCTATTTTGTCGAGCAGGTGATAAAAAAGGAAAAGCCGGACGGCATCCTGCTGGCTTTCGGCGGCCAAACGGCGCTTAACTGCGGAGTTGAGCTCTTCCGTAACGGAACCCTTCAAAAATATAATATCCAGGTGGTCGGCACCCCTGTACAGGCAATCATCGACACGGAAGACCGTGAGATTTTTGCGGGCAAGCTCGGCGAAATTGACGTGAAAACGCCGCGCAGTGTGGCCTGCATCAACATGCAGGAAGCCAAATCGGCCGCGCAGCAGTTAGGATTCCCTATCATTATCCGCGCTGCATATACGCTCGGCGGCCTCGGTAGCGGGTTCTGCTCAAATATGGAAGAACTCGAAAAATTGGCGTCGAGTTCGTTCTCCTATTCCTCGCAAATACTCGTGGAGGAATCGCTGAAGGGCTGGAAAGAAGTAGAATATGAGGTGGTCCGCGACCGCTACGACAACTGTATTACGGTGTGTAATATGGAGAACTTCGACCCCCTCGGAATCCATACCGGCGAGAGCATCGTGGTGGCGCCCTCCCAGACGCTCACCAACAATGAATACCACAAGTTGCGGGCGATTTCCATCCGCATTATACGCCACATCGGGATTGTGGGCGAATGTAACGTACAGTTTGCGCTTGACCCCGATTCGGAAGACTACCGCGTTATTGAGGTGAATGCGCGGCTGTCGCGCTCGTCGGCGCTGGCCTCAAAAGCTACCGGCTATCCGCTGGCTTTCGTAGCCGCAAAGCTCGGTCTGGGATACGGCCTGCACGAACTTAAAAATTCCGTTACCCGTGTTACCACAGCCTGCTTTGAACCCGCCCTCGACTATGTGGTATGCAAAATTCCGCGCTGGGATTTGAACAAATTTTCAGGAGTTTCCAAGAACCTCGGCAGCTCCATGAAATCGGTCGGCGAGGTGATGGCTATCGGTCGCAGCTTTGAAGAAGTTATCCAGAAAGGCATCCGCATGATTGGCAGCGGAATGCACGGATTCGTGGCCAACCAGCAGGAAATAACTATCAACCAGATAGATATGGAGCTCGAAAATCCCACTGACCGCCGGATATTCGCAATTGCGGCCGCCTTCGAGAAGGGCTATTCTATTGAACAAATTCACCAAAAAACCAAAATAGACTGCTGGTTCCTCCAGAAGCTGCACAAAATACACCTTCTAAAAGAGCGCCTTAGCAGTATCAATACTTTGGACGAGCTGCCCGACGAGCTGCTGCTTGACGCCAAAAAAGCCGGCTTTTCCGACTTCCAAATTGCCCGCCTCGTGCTTAAAGTATTTGGAAAAGAGACGCATGGCAAATCGCTTGAAATCAGAAAATTGAGGGCAGAAAAGAACATCCTGCCTTTCGTCAAACAGATTGATACTCTGGCCGGCGAATATCCGGCTCAGACCAATTACCTGTATATGACATACCACGGGGTGGAACACGACGTGGATTTTGCACGGGATGGCCGCTCGGTCATCGTACTCGGCTCCGGCGCCTACCGTATCGGCAGCTCGGTAGAGTTCGACTGGTGCTCGGTGAACGCCATCAATACCATCCGCAAAGCCGGCCTGCGTGCCATCATGCTCAATTACAATCCCGAAACGGTCAGCACAGACTACGATTCGTGTGACCGCCTGTTCTTCGACGAGCTGTCGTTTGAGCGAGTACTTGACATCATCGAACTTGAGCATCCCAAAGGCGTAATCCTCTCTGTGGGCGGCCAGATTCCCAACAATCTGGCCATGCGTCTGTATCATCAGAACGTGCCGATTCTCGGTACTTCAGCCCTGAAAATCGACAATGCCGAAGACCGCAAGAAGTTCAGCTCGCTACTCGACCGGTTGCAGGTTGACCAGCCTCGCTGGAGCGAGCTGACCTCAATTGAAGATATCTACAAGTTCATCGAAGTGGTTGGCTATCCGGTACTCATACGCCCGTCATACGTGCTGTCAGGCGCGGCCATGAACGTGGTGTCAAATTACGACCAGCTGGAGCATTACTTGAAAATGGCCGCCGATGTGTCGAAAGAGTACCCCGTAGTGGTGTCCGAATTTATTGAACAGGCCAAAGAAATTGAGGTTGATGCGGTGGCCGACAGCGGCGATGTGGTAGCTTATGCCATTTCCGAGCATGTGGAATTTGCGGGCGTCCATTCGGGCGATGCCACCATTGTGTTCCCCCCGCAGAAGCTTTACATTGAGACCATCCGTCGTGTGAAGAAAATTTCGCGACAAATTGCCCGGGCGCTCGAAATATCGGGGCCTTTTAACATACAGTTTCTTGCCCGCGATAACGATATTAAGGTGATAGAGTGCAACTTGCGTGCCTCGCGCAGCTTCCCCTTCGTATCGAAGGTGATGAAACTCAATCTGATAGACATCGCCACCCGCATCATGCTGGAATTGCCGTATCAGAAGCCGGACAAGTCGCTGTTTGAGCTTGACTATGTGGGGGTTAAGGCACCGCAGTTCTCGTTTGCGCGACTGCTGAACGCCGACCCCGTTCTTGGGGTTGACATGGCTTCCACCGGCGAGGTGGGCTGCATCGGCGAGAACTTCCCCGAAGCCATTCTGAAAGCCATGCTGTCGGTGGGCTACAGAATTCCCGGCCGGAATGTGCTGATTTCATCGGGTCAGGCCCGCTCAAAACTCGAACTGCTAAACAGCGCCAAACTGCTGGTAGAGAAAGGCTTCAAAGTGTTTGCCACCGAAGGAACACATCGCTTCCTGCGTGAAAATAAAGTGGAATCGACCCTGCTGCACTGGCCGGACGAGGAAGACCTTAAACCCAATACCACCGAATATCTGCGCGAGAAAAAACTCGACTTGGTCATTAACATCCCGAAGAACTACAGTAAACGGGAACTGAGCAACGGTTATAAAATACGCCGCAATGCAATAGATTTTAACATCCCGCTCATCACTAATGCCCGCGTTGCCAGCGCCTTTATTGCCGCTATCTGCCGTTATGCACCCGCCGACATACGCATCAAGGCGTGGGACGAATACGGAGAATAGCGGGGACGTTATTTCCGCTTATGACCTTGCCGGTGTGTAAATAAGTTTTACTGTCTTTGTGCCTGAAAACGCAAAAACAAACAGCTATGGGATTCTATCTTAACCGGCAGTGGGCGGTTTTTTGAAGCGGTCAATTCTAAAATCTATGTGGACAAAACCGGATTGATTGCACATACGAACTCGGTGCTCCGCACCAAGCAGAAATATCTGTGCGTAAGTCGGCCGCTACGCTTCGGCAAATCCACAGCAGAAGATATGTTGGCAGCATATTATGAGTGCGGTGATGATAGCCGTGCCATGTTTGAGCCATTCGAGATTGCCGCACATTCTTCATTCAATCAATACTTGAACAGGTATAATGTCGTGATGCTTAATATTCAAAACTTCCTGTCATGGGCGAAGAATGATATTGCAAACATGGAAGAGTTGATAGCTAAAATTCTAATTACCGAACTGCGTAAAGAATATGGTGATATAGTGGATGATGGTTTTGGAATATTGCGAATGACCATTGATGTGGTTGCAAAGCAGACCAATATACCATTCATCTTTCTGATAGATGAATGGGACTGCATCTTCCGCATACACCAGC
>JAISSS010000093.1 GCA_031272965.1 Bacteroidales bacterium
GCCTTGCCATTAAAGGGAAGACCAAACTCGCAGGGGAAAATCGCAAACCAAAGGCGACAACCAAGGATTTTATACGTTCTTTGAAATGGAGAGAGAATTTATAGGGGAAAGGTACAAAAAAAACAGACAGGCGACATTTCGGACGGCATTTTTTGCCCGCATCGGATTTTATCCATTACAGTCATCCATATTTAACATAAATTAACGTTATAAATTTATTGTCGAATTATTTTTTTTACTAATTTCGTGTCCCGAAAAAATAAATACAGTTCAAACTATGGATATTGTTGTTGACCAGATTACAAAAAAGTATGGCAATCAGAAAGCCGTTGACAATTTGAATTTCACGGTCAAGACAGGTGAGATTCTTGGTTTTCTGGGGCCGAATGGGGCAGGGAAGTCCACCACGATGAAGGCGATAACCTGCTACCTTGAGCTCACGGATGGCGACATCCGCGTAGGCGGCGCCTCCGTGCGGGAGAACCCCGATGAGGTTAAGAAACACATAGGCTATCTCCCGGAGAGCAATCCGTTATATACGGATATGCCGATAGTTGATTATTTGGCGTTCTGCGCCCGGCTTCAGGGGGTTGCCCCTGAGCGCGTACCGGACAGAGTTGGCGAGATGATTCGCACCTGCGGTATCAGTCGTGAGAAGCACAAAAAAATCAGGGAGCTGTCGAAAGGCTACCGCCAACGGGTCGGCCTGGCACAAGCCCTCATACACGACCCCGAAGTGCTGATTTTAGACGAGCCGACCACCGGCCTCGACCCGAACCAGATTGTGGAAATCAGGGAACTGATACGCAACATCGGACGCGAAAAGACGGTCATCCTCAGCTCGCATATTCTGGCGGAAGTGGAGGCGACCTGCGACCGGATACTGATTATTAACAAGGGGCAGATAGTGGCTGACGGCGCCGCCGAACAGCTGCGCAGTCAGGCGCAGGGCGACGACGTGTTCCACATACAGCTTCGCGGCACCGACCCCGCCCGTATGCTGGAAGGCCTGCAAACCCTCAGCTCCGTGAAAAATGCCGACCCGCTTGACGCCGACAACCGCTTCCGAATCAGCTGTACCAAAGGCGCCGATGCTGCACGGGATATCTTTACCCTCTGTATGCGGAACAGCTGGTACATCTCGGAAATGATTCCCTTTAAGACCACATTGGAAGATGTATTCCGTGAATTAACCATTAATTGATTTAAATTTATTTGCAAATGAAACAAATAACAATTATTACTGCGCGTGAACTCCGGGCAATCTTCGACTCACTGATGGCGTATATTATGCTCGTAACCTTTCTGGGGTTCAGCGGATTCTTCACGTGGCTCTACGGCAGCGACGTGTTTTATATCAATCAGGCCAGTCTGAACACTTTCTTTAATATTGCTTTCTGGACGCTGTTCTTTTTCATTCCGGCGTTAACCATGAAATCTATCGCCGAAGAGCGCAAAACCGGCACTCTGGAGATGCTGCTCACCAAGCCGGTGTCGGAATGGCAGTTGCTGTGCGGCAAGTTCTTTTCCATACTGCTGCTCATCCTCATCGCGCTGGCGCTGACCCTGCCTTACTATATCACGGTATGGTGCCTGGGCAACATCGACCATGGAGCAGTGTGGAGCGGCTATCTCGGTCTGATGCTGATGAGCTCGGCGTACATAAGCATCGGCATCGTGGCCAGCAGCGCCACCAACAACCAAATTGTGGCGTTCCTGCTGGCGTTGCTCGTGGGAGTGTTCTTCCACTTCATCTTTGGGGCGCTTGCATCAGCTTTCTCCGGCACGGCAAGCGCCATATTCCACTACCTCAGCATGAACACCCATCTGGAATCTATCACCCGCGGCGTCATCGACTCCAAAGACCTGATATATTTCCTCTCTATCACCCTGCTAGGGCTGGGCATCGCTGAGACATTACTGCTTAAACGAAAATAACATGTTGAACATCAATGATTTAAAGATAAAATGAGCAAAAAATATATAAGCGAAAAAAATATCAGTCTGTATCTGATTTTGCTGGCCGGAATTTTTGTGCTGCTCAATATTCTTGGCAGCCGCTACTTTTTTCGGGGCGATTTTACCGCCGACAAGCGTTATACGCTGAGTACGGCCACGAAAAATATCCTTGTGGAATTAGAAGACCCCATCAGCGTGACGGCTTATTTTTCGGAAGGGCTGCCACCGCAGATAGAGCGCTCCCGCACTGATTTTCAGGACCTGCTAACTGAATATCGCAGCGTGTCGCGTGGCAACGTTCATTACGAATTTGTCAATCCCAACAAGAACGAGTTCACCGAGCAGATAGCCGAGCAGGCCGGTATCCGTCCCGTGCTGATTAATACGCGGGAGAAGGACCAGGTCGCCCAGAAGAAGGCGTATCTCGGCGCAGTGGTGAGCTATGGCGACCAGAACGAGGTCATCCCGCTCATCCAGGAAGGCGCCGCTATGGAACACGCCCTCTCGATGGCCATCAAGAAGCTGACCACTGCCGACCGCCCGCTAATCGGCTGGATACAGGGACACGGCGAACCGCAAGTGTCCGAATTTTACCAGTCGATGCAGGAATTAGACGTCATGTACAGCATCAAGTCGGTAGAGTTGGCCGATTCGATAAACCTGCAACAGTTTAAGACGCTGTGTCTGATGGCCCCGCGTGATTCGTTTCCGCCGGAGCATACAGCCATGCTCGACCGCTATCTGGCAGGCGGCGGCAACCTCTTGATGTGCATCAACTTTGTGGATGCCGACTTCCGGCAGAACTACGGAATGGCAATGCCGGGCAATATCGGGGACTGGCTGACCGCCAAAGGATTGACGCCAGAAAAGGCCTTCATCATTGACGCCGCCTGCGGGTCGGTCAACGTGGTACAGCAGCATGGCGGGTTCAACCTGCAGACGCCGGTACAGTTCCCCTATCTGCCATTAGCTTCCACCTTCACACGGCATCCTGTTACCGCAGGATTAACCACCGTAGGGTTCCAGTTTGCAAGCCCGCTCACGTTCGTCGGCGATACGACGGATGTAAAATATACCCCGCTGATATTCAGCTCGGCACAAGCGGCTACAGCTCCCGTACCACTGATGTTCAATATCGAAAAGAAGTGGACAAAAGAGGACTTCCCTGAAAGCCATCTGACAATGGCCGCACTGTTGGAAGGCAAAATCGCGGGGGGCGCCAAATCCCGCCTGCTTCTTATCAGCGACGGCGACTTCGCCATCAACGGCGCCGGAGAGCAGGCCCGCCAGGTTAATGCGGACAACATAAACCTGCTGATAAACTCGGTTGACTACCTCTCCGACGACACCGGCCTGATTTCCCTGCGCACAAAGCAGATTCAGTCGCGCCCGCTCAAAAAATTGGACGACGGCGCTAAAACTGCCATAAAATACGCCAACTTCTTAGCCCCGGTATTCCTGATTATCATCGTGGGAATACTCAGAAGCGTCAGAAGCCGGAATATCAGGAACAAAAGACTGCATGAAGAAGATGAAGATGTGTTAAACGATTAATTCCGAAGAAAATGTACAGGACTTTTACAATACGAAATTTAACCATAGTGTTTATCCTATTGCTGGGCGCCGCTATCGTTACCGGCGTCATTGACCGCCGACGCGGCGCCAAGTCGTTCCGCGGCACACTGCTGAAATACGAGACCGCAAAAATAGACCGCATCCTGCTCTCAAAGCCCGTCACAAACGAGAACATCGAACTGCAAAAGGCAGACGGGATATGGACAATGCTCGAAGGCGACCGCAAGCTGCCCGCCGACCAGCGCATCGCAAACACCATCGTTGACTACCTCAACGAGTTGGTTCCCGACGGGGTCATCTCCAGCCGCAAAGAACGCTGGAGCGAATTTGAAGTGAGCGATTCGTTAGCCATCCACGTCCAGCTGCTCGAAGGCGCCAAAAAGACCGCCGACTTCTACATCGGGCGGTACGTACAGGCACCTGGAGTGGGCAAAACATACCTGCGCAAAAGCGGCGATAACACCATCTATCGACTTAGCAGCACCATAGGCATGGAAGTAAACCGGAATAAAGACGGCTTCCGCAACAAAACCGTCATTAAATGCCCCACAAAGAAGCTGCAAAAGCTCTCATTTACCTACCCCGCCGACAGCTCTTTCGTGCTCGAAAAGCAGGACACACGCTGGCTGCTCGACGGACAACCCGCCGATTCGGCAAAAGTGGCAAGCTTTATCAATGCCTTCAGCCTGATGTATCATTACCAGTACGCATCGGACAAGCCCGATAAGGAACCGGATTATATAATGCTGGCCGACACCGCCGGAATACCGGTGGAAATAAAGGGCTATATCATGCCTGACGACCGCCTTGTGGTTACGTCCTCCCAAAACGAAGGCTCCTGCTTCGAGAGTACGCCCGTATTACGCAACAAACTGTTCCCCTCGCCTTCCAGATTTAAGAAATAGATTTTATTCATTTTGAGAGTTTATAGTTTCATGAAGCTGTCCCGAAGCTGTACAAACAGCGGACGGGGCAGCTTTTTTTCATGATGAATGGTAAATTATCATTTGAACCACAGTAAATAACCGCTATTGCCTATCATCAGTTTATGATTGGCTCCTGCCGAAGTGCCAAATTCCAACCTGTACACAGGGATTGGAATTTGCCGACAACGTGCAGGTAACCTCTGTTTGCAAAAATCAAAAACGATTATAATATCACTTCCTTTTTATGTTTTCCCGCATGAAGTTTACTTTTTTGAGGGCTCTTCTTCCCACACTCTGCTGCGGCGGTAGATGTAGCTGGCCGCCCATATACCCCATGCCTTTCGGTCGCCGGTGATATTGGTACGGATGTTTGCCGGATAGCCGGAGAAAGGCGAAGCGCCGCGATATTCCTGTACGGCGTCGTTGACGAAGTCGTAGTAATCTCGGGGGATGTGCCATGTTTCCAGCGTAACCGTGTCGCCGTCAGTGATATGGTATTCGGGCTTCTCCTGGTCGAGGAAAAATATCGGTTCATTATTGATGTCCGTTCCTGGGAAGAACGTGTCGTCAATGGCCATCCATTCAAAGATGGTATCTGTAACCAAGACGTTGTTATAGCGTATTTTAAAAAGATATGCGTCGTCAGCGGTTGTCGGTTCGTGGGCAAAGAAGCTGACAATCAGAGCGTCAGTGAAATAGATATGCTGTATCATCAGGCGTATGGAATCGATTTTACCGGCGCCGGGCATGGTGCTTTCCGAGCGGTATTCTTCCGGCGTTCCGTCGCCGTCAGCATCCACGCCGGTGATGAGCAGTTTGTAGGTGTGGCCGGGCAATCCGAAGATGTCGGGGGCTGTCCTGAAAAGCCCTGCCGTATCGGGCACTTCGGTAAGGGGGATAATGAGGTCGCCATCGGTGATGGTAACCTGCACATTCTCAACCGGCGTTTCATGCAGGTCGAAATAGTCGGCCGTATAGCTAAGCCATACGCCATGTGCCATCGTGTCGGAGGTGATATGTCCTTCAACCACCAGCATCCGCGTATCGGCGCCGCGAAGCCGCAGGTCTATGCTCTCCGAACAGGCGGCAACAATGCAGCAGCCTGACAGGAATAATCGTTGTAATGCTTTCATACTCAAAACTTTATATTCAAGGTTGCAGACGGCACCAATGAAAAGAGGTAGTTATTGGTGGCGTTCATTTTCTTAGGCACTTCGTCGTCGGCCTCAAAGGAAATTGACCATGTATTATGCCGTGCATAGGCATTATAGACGGAGAAGTTCAGTTCCGGTTCCACTTTTCCCCATTTTCGCAGGCGCAGCGTGTAGGCCAGGTCAAGGCGGTGGTATGCGGGATAGCGCTCCGTGTTGCGGTCGGAATAGATTGGCAGCACGAGGTTGTGGTTAAACATCCGCGCCACCGGAAATGTGGCAGGCTGGCCGGAGAGGAATACCCAGTTCAGGCCGATACTCTGCTTTTCGGATAGCATATAATTGAGCGCCACATCAACGGAATGGGGCTTCTCGAATGGTGATTTGAACCATTGTTCATTTGCTATCCCGTCAATCTTGCGTTCCGACTGGGAAAAAGCATAACTTATCCACCCCGTTAAGCGGGAGAAATTAAGCGAGGTCATCAGCTCTATGCCCCAGGCGTAGCCGCGTCCGAAGCGCAGTTCGCCATCCATCTTCCTGTTAAACATGATATTCGGATGGTCTTTGAAGTCTATCACGTGGCGCATCTGTTTGTAATATATTTCGGCCTCGATGTCGAGCCGCCGGTTCCACAATGAGCGGTTATAGCCGACAGACCACTGGTCAGACGACTGCGGCTGCACGTTGGGGTCGGCGCTGAACCACACGTCAAGCGGGGTTCCCGAAGTAGAATTGGTAGCCATTTGATAGTATTGGTGGGCACGGGCATAACTCGCCTTCAGCGACGAGACGTCATTGAGCAGGAAGGAGACGCCTATGCGGGGTTCCGGACGGTTTTGCCAGTTAAACCACTGTCCGGCAGAGTATATTTTCGTGCCATATTCCTCATAATTGCGGTACATATACACCGTATCGATGCCGCGGTTGGCAAACAGCGACCAGCGCAAGCCATATCTGACTGTGAATCTTTCGCCGATTTTCTGCTCCGCCTGCACATAAGCCGCGCCTTCCGCCGACTTGCGCTCCGGCAGTGAATATGGCGGCATCGTGCTGAGTGTTGCCCACATGCGTCCCGGATTCATGTTGTGGAACGTCCAATGAAGCCCCGCTTTCAACTCCGTTTGAGGCGACAGCACAATCCCAAGGTCATATTTCAGGCCTGTCTCCGACATGTCATAAGCCATTTTATACTCGTTGTTTTCGATAGAGGAAAAGCTGAGGGCATAATCATATTTGCTGTGCAGCACGCTCAAATTGGCGAACACCTTGCCGCTGAACAGGTGGTTCCATCGGGCGGTCAGCGTTTTGTTGCCGAAAGCCATGTCGGCGAACTCGGCACCCAGCTTGTCACGTCCCATATATCCGGAAAAGTAGATACGGTCGGCATCGCCGAGTTTGAAATTTATTTTCCCGTTGAGGTCATAGAAATAGAGGGTTGAATTTTGCACATCCTCGTCGCCGGACAGCGGCAGGAAGAGGTCGAAATAAGAACGTCGGCCGGAGACGATAAAAGAACTTTTGTCTTGAATAATCGGGCCTTCCAAGGTCAGGCGGCTCGATAGGATGCCTATTCCTCCGGTTCCGGCAAAGCGTTTCATGTTGCCGTCTTTCATACGCACGTCAAGCAGCGACGCCAGCCGTCCGCCGGCAGATGCGGGCAAATCGCCTTTATAGATTTTTACGGCATTGATGGCGTCGTTGTTGAAGATTGAAAAGAAGCCCATAAGATGAGCGCCGTTATAGACAGTGGCTTCATCGAGGCTGATAAGGTTCTGGTCGCCGGCGCCGCCACGGACGCTGAAGAACGAGGAGCCTTCGCTGGTGGCCTGTACGCCGGGCAACATCTGTACCGCCTTAATGAGGTCAACCTCCCCCATCATGGCCGGAATTTGCCGGATGGTTTTCATCGGCAGGGTCTTGGTGCCCATCTCCGGACGCTGCAAATCCATGCCGTATTTTTCGCCCACCACTACCATTTCCGACAGCTGTTGGGCTTCTGCGGCAAGTGCGAAGTTCATGCTCCGGCTATCGTGCAATGACAGCTTCTCAACCAGCGGGCTGTAACCCACAAATCGCACCTCTATTGAATAGTCGCCCGCCGGCAGTGTCAACGTATAGAATCCGTAGGCATTTGAAGTGGTACCGGTTGACGTCCCTGCAATGCGTAGTGTTGCTCCGATAAGCGCCTCTCCATTGGCGCCGTCAGTTACATAGCCGCTGACAACAACACGTCGCTGCCCGAAACCGCATACCGTCTCCAGCATACATGCGAGCAGGAAGATTAAACACTTCAGCTTTAAAATGTTCCGAACAGATATTTCTGTCATAGTTTCTGTGTTACAGATACAAAGGTAGCGTTTTTTTCAACGGCATGTCCACCACAACCGGAAATATCGTCTCATGTTAAATATTCAACATCAAAGAAAGGGGCTACCGGTTTGGCAGCCCCAGAGATTTGATAAGTTTCGGGCAGGATTATCAGACATCGTCGCCCCAGAAGGTTATTTCGCCGAAGTTTATGCAGTTAGTGTTTTGCCAGTTGGGGTACTTTATGACCATGCGGATGTAGCGCACTTTTTTGCCCGCATCGTTCAGGTTAAAGTACCATCCGTCGTTCCATACCGTATTGTCGGCGTCGTTGCGCTGATTATATGGCAACCCGGACGGTTTGACGAGTTCAAAGTCGCCGAGTTTTACCCAGTCGTTTTGCCAGTTGTTAATTCCGGTGGCTGGGGCCGGTTCCACGAAGGTCAGCGAGCGGGAATCGCCCTGTGTAACGATGTCTATGCGGTCGGATGTCAGGTAGGCATTAGGGTCTTTCTGTACCACGTATGTTGTGCGATAATAAGTTTCATAGTCGGCCTGTGTGGGGAAGTCTGCGATTTGTTTTGGGGCATCTGTAGCCCACAGTTCGATAAATCGCGGGCTGTGGCCGGTGAATGAGCCTGCATCTAACCGCGGATTAAAGCGTACACGGGTCAGCAAAGCCTGCACACCTATCTCGAAGGTAAACTTGTGCGGGAACTTGAACCGTGCAGTAGCATTGCCCGACATGTCTTCGGTATGCAGGATTCCGCGTTTGCCGTTCACAGCGTCATTGCGGAAGTTATCGTCCCACAGCTGGCGGATGTCACGGTTATCGCCTACCGGCCAGTCATTAGCCCATGCGTTATCGCTGTTCCCCGGCTGGGGGGTAGTGTTGTCGCCCGGCTTGAAGGCGGCCGCAAAGAGCGTCTTGCTTATCAGGCGTTCAAAGCGCGGCATGGTCAGAACGCGACTGTTAGCGAGCACCGAATCGAGGCCTTCTGTGGGCTGATATACAGAATAGTATTGCGCCTCGTCGCCGGTGTCTAACCCGTCGAGATACGTTTCCACCGCGTCGTTACTGATTTTCAGGGTATGTTCTGTGCCGCCCGAATCAGTATATTTGACAACCGAATAGAGCAGTGTTTCGCTGGCCACCTGTTCCCAGACTATTTTCATCTGTCCCGATTCCTGCTTGGAGAGTTCGATAACGCGACGGTTTTGCAGGTTCCCCTTGTAGAGCTGACCATATACGGAGGCGATACATTCTACCGCTTTCGAGACATTGCCGAGGTCGTCTTTGGTGATGAACTCAAAAGTATAGTCGTTTTCGGGCAGTTCGTCGAGCGACAGTTCCATGGCATAGAAGCCGTTAATGGAGCTGCGGTTTACGTCGAGGGTTCGCGTATTTTGTCGCTGGTTCCAGAAAATCTGCACTTGGCGAATGCGCGGGTCAGGGGCGATATACCATGTGAAGAGTACCCGCTCGAAGCCCGGCCATGCGACCAGTGAATCGACCACGCCGAGGTAGATTCCCTCGCCCCGGTCGAGGTATTTCTGGTGGATACTGTTGACGTCGTCGCAGGCGGTCAGCAGTGCAACGGCCAATACAGCGGCTGGCAATAATGCCCTGAAGAATTTACCAATTTTCTTATTCATTTCTTCTGAATTTTCTTGATTTACATTTTTGTTGGTTATTAACGTTCATCTCCGAAAATAGAGAGTTCGTTAAAGTGGATAGCCGTAGTGTCCATCCATGTTTTTTTGACCACGAACCGCAGATAGCGCACGGGACCGGCGGTTTGAACAAAGATGAATTCGAATCCTGCTCTTTCGGCGGCCTTATCTTCTTCAGTAACGGCGCCTTCCTTTGCGGGCAGGCCGGAGGGTTTAATCACCTCGAAGTCGCCCAACAGCGTCCAGTCTTTACGCCATCCTGTAACGGGGCTTGCATCAGCCCAATAGGGGTCAGTACGTCCGGCAGCGTCGTGCCAGTCGTATTTCAGTTCGTTGGTACCCCAGACCTCAAAGAGGCGCAGGTTGTGCTGCCAGAAGGGGTAGTCATAGCGGTTCCACAGCATCATGCGGGTGAGCTTTGCCGAGGCGCCAAGGTCAATGGAGAAATAGTTAGGCTTGCTGCCTGCTTCGGGGTCGGTGTGCCATAGGGTGTTAAGGTCGCCATCCCAGACGTTCTTCAGCGGACGGCTGCCACGGTCAGTGGTATTGTCGCCCTGTAGCTGCATCTCATAGAAGTTTGCCTTGTCTAACTGGATTTCATATACGGGAGTTTCCAGCACCTTGAGGGTGTCCGAAGAGTTCCCCCAGCGGTCAGCCACGCAGGCAGCAAACACATGCGCAGGCGGATTATAGCCGCGGATAGTACGGCTGTCGGCCTTCAGCGAGGTGAAGGCCATGTCCTTAATTTCCAGCTCGCCCGCGTCATTGGCAGCAAAAACGGTGATGATGGCGTTATATTGCGCCGGATTTTCCCACGTGATATTGACCCCGCCAAAGGACGGCTCAAATTTAAAGGAATTATAAATCGCCACCAATGGCGGGTCAAGTGGGATGAACGTGCGAATTACCGGCTCCGACTTGTTTTCGCTGTGGTCAACAAGATACAGGCGGATTTCGAGTTCGTTAGTGTCGCCCAGTCCTTCAATGACCAAATTATCGGAATAGATAGAGCGGATAACCGAGAACTGCTCGCCCTTATAAGTATATTCGCATTTCACATACGAAATATCGACCTCGTCGGCAGGCAGCGTGTAGGTGATGCGGGCACCGCCGTTAGTGGGCACAATATCCACGTTGGTCAGCGGTTTTGGCGCCGTACTGTCAGTAGGGGTTTGCCCTACGGGGGCCTCCGAACAGGCCGTCAGCAGCAAAAACACAAGCATTACCGGTATCCGGCAAAACGATACGCGGCGCCCAATATTCATGTTGTTTTTTCTTCTTTTCATAATTGTATATAAACTGTAGTTCTTAATTTATTATCTGTAAAATATCCTTTTTCACCATCCCGGATTCTGCACCAGATTGGAGTTCTGGATTATAGTACTGTTACGCAGCGGCCATAAATAGTCTCGCGTTTTGAAGTTGCGGGTCGAGAAGTAGGTAATTGGCGCATAGTATGTGTCGGCGGTATTACCTTGCCAGTACCAGCCCGCTATTGGCTGATTGAGGTATTCAAGGGCGTCTTTCCAGCGTCGCAGGTCGAAGAAGCGTTGTCCCTCGAAAGCCAGTTCGATGAGGCGTTCCCGTTTGATTATTTTGCGCATCTCGGTTTTGTCTTTGGGACGGTTGGGATACTGCGAATAGTAGAACCATGAATCCACTACTCCTTCCAGCCCTGCACGCAGACGGACGCTATCCACCATGTCCCAGACTTCCTTGTCCGGGGTTGGTTTTATCTCGTTCAGCGCCTCCGCATAAAGCAGATACATATCCGCCATCCGGATAAGCGGCCATGAATAGCGGTAAGCGTTGGGGCCGTTCTCGTAGCCGGTATATGAACGCGGGTGGAAGAGTTTTTTCATGTAATAGCCGGTATAGATGTGGCAGTCCTGGAATGCGCCGCCCTGCGGTTCGCCATATCGCTGCATGATAATCTTATATTCGGCTTCCGTTTTGGTTTCTTCTTCCCAGATACTGCGGTCGAAACCCAAGTGGGCATAGAAACGCGGCTCGCGATAGAAGTTCAGCTGTGCGGTGGTTTCGCCGGGCGAGATGTAGCTTTTGTGGAACGTTCCCGTGTCGGCGCGGAAGACATAGCGGTTAGTGTAGTCATGGCGCCATTCCGTATCCTCGTCAATGGGGACGCCGTTTTTGCTGTAATACTGCTCTGCGATTTTGAGAGTGGTACTCAGTTCGGATGTTCCGGCATAAGATGATTGGAATCGCGGGGATGCCCATCGCTGAAATTCACCGGGGTCATGGTTATCGCCCCAGACGATTTCGGGGTTCAGGTTAAGGCGTTGAGTAACGGCTCCACGCAGCGTAAATTTCAGCTCGGTGGTGTCGGTCATTGCGATGAAGCCGCGCTGGAACTTGTAGAGGCGGTGTCCGGCGTATGCGCAGGCCTCGAGGGCGTCTTTGAGCGCCGCCGCCGCCGCTTCCCACTTGGCCATTTTCTCGCCGTCAGTACGCTCGTCCGCTATCAGCTGGATACCGCGCTTGTCCACGAATCCGGCATATTCATTGTTGCCGTTAAACAGCGGACTTGCCGCCCACACCAAGGCCTTCGCCTTTATCGACTTGGCAATTGCGATTGTGGCGCGTCCCGTTTCAGTGGTTGTTTCCTCAATGAACGGCGGCAAATATTCCACCGCCTCATCGCACAGTTGCACGATATATGCCACTACCGAATCAACCGGTTCACGGAATATTCGCACCTCTTCGGGTGAGGCATCAACGCTGATATTGTCCCGTACTATGGGAATGGGGCCGTAGAGCTGCATCAGGAAGAAATGGAAATAGGCCTTGAGGAACTTGGCCTCGGCCAGCCAGCGCAAGCGTTCTTCCTCCCGCAGGTCGGGGACGCGATTGGGGTCAACGATGTTCTCTATCATGATATTACAGTCGCGGATACCTATCCACATACACTTGCCGTCGTTGGCGCCATCCCAATAGTTTTGATAGGGGTTTGTGGCGCCCTGCTCGCCGCGGGCAATGCGGCCGCCACTGCGGTTGCCGAATCCCGACACGTCAATGTCCCACCATATCTCGTCGCCGCCGATATTGGCAGGATAGCCGAAAGCCGCCGCCACATTCGGCAAATAGTTGTAACAGCCGTACAGGAACTTCTCCGCATTGATGCGGTCAGAGAAGGCATTGTCCATTGTCGCTATACCATCCGGCACAACGTCCAAATAATCGGCGCATCCGGCAAGCCCCCCGATTAATACAGTGAGAATCAGATATTTGAAGTTTTTCATAATAACAGTTTATTAAAATTCAATGTTAATGCCGACATTATACACCCGTTGCAGCGGATATGCCAGTCCGTTGTCGCCCATCTCGGGGTCCCACATTTTGAACCTGGAAAACATAAGCAAGTTGCTGCCCGATACATATACCCTTACATTTGAGAACCGCACACGATTCACCAAATTTGCGGGCAGAGTATAGCCTATTTCGGCAGTCTTCAGGCGCAGGAAAGCGCCGTCGCGCATAAACCATGTACTGGTCTGCTGGTTGTTGGAATTGGCTGATGGCGACAGACGTGGCCATAACGCATAGATATTTCGGCTGTCTTCCGTCCAATGGCTGTCAGCCCAGTATTGCAGCATGGCACGGGTACCTTCGTAGTCGCCAATAGTAGAGGTAATGAAGGGCGCCGTAGTGGCCGGATTAATCCAGAACGAGGAACGCGCAGACCCCGAAAAAAAGCACGAAATATCGAAGTCCTTATAACCCGCCGACAAGCCGAAGCCGTAGTTTACTTCCGGCGTAGTGGGGAATCCGATAGGCACCAAGTCATTTTCGTTGATGACCATGTCGCCGTCAATATCCTTATATTTAATATCTCCGGCCATATATGTTCCGAAGTCCTGCTGCGGAGCATTCTTAACTTCTTCCTCATCAATAAACATACGTTCAGCAATATATCCCCAGCGCTGCGACAGCTTCCGACCGACATGCGAGCGCCACGGAGTTGCCCAGTAATCAGGCTCTTCATATACCTCAAAACTGCCCGCCGCATAAGTGAAGTTACCGCGAACAATTGCCCAGAGGTCTTTAGTGAAAGAGTGGTTGTAATCTATCGACACTTCGAAGCCCTTGCTGGTAGCCTCCCCGATATTTGCGCTCGGCGTAACCTGTAGCCCCATTGTAGTGGGGATTGATGCGCGGGTTTGCAGGATATTGGTGCGGTGTTCGCGGAAGTAGTCAAGCTGTATTTCCAGGTCGCCCCACAGGTTGAGTTCGAGGCCATAGTTTTGCTTGCGGCTGATTTCCCACGTTATATTGGGGTCAGAATAGCGCGAAATAGAGATTCCGTTACGGGAATATCCATAGTCGTCGCCGGTAACATAGCTGCGACCGCCGTCGTTCATGTTCACCTGCGAGAGGTAGAAAAAGCGGTCGGAGCTGGAACCGATTTCGTCATTACCGACCAATCCGTAGGTGGCTTTCAGTTTCAGCTTTTCAACTGTATTGCTGAGCGGTTCCATGAATTTCTCTTTGGAGACAATCCAGCCCACACCCAGTGACGGGAAAAACCCGAAACGCTCGTGGCTTGCGAACCTTTCGGAGCCGTTATATCCGAAGTTCGTTTCGAAGAAATAGCGGTCGTCGAAGGCGTATGTAAACCGACCGGCCAGCCCGACATTGCGGTGCGGGAGCGACAGTTGCAACGTGGTTGCACTGCCGTCTTTCGATTCGCGGACAGTATAAACCAGCAGCCCTGAAACAGAGTGCCTGTCGCCGAATGTATGATTATACTGCAGAGCGCCCTCAAAATACATACTGCCGGTAACTTCGCGACTGCCGGGCACATAATCGAGATAGTCGGTACCGGCGTCAGGGTTCAGGCAGGTGAGGCGGTATTCGTTGGGGTCGGCAGTGTCGGCCAGCGTGTACCAGAACGGAATATATTGACGGCGCACTTCCAGCAGCGAATAGCGATTGACATTGAGCAGGGCGCGCGCCGACAGCCCTTCAAGCAGAAAATCGAAATTCTGTTTCAGCTCGAACTGTGCATACATGTCGGAACGGTCCTGCGACTTGTAGCCTTTCAGCATCTCCGCGTATGGATTGATGTACCTGCCGGAACCGAAGTTGCCGAAC
This sequence comes from Bacteroidales bacterium, assembly GCA_031272965.1. Lineage (GTDB taxonomy): Bacteria > Bacteroidota > Bacteroidia > Bacteroidales > Prolixibacteraceae > JAISSS01. Next base: position 14,708 of record JAISSS010000093.1, read on the forward strand.
AGGATATGTCTGGCGAATTTGAAGGTCTCGTCCGGCTCATAATATGGCTGAAAATTGACAGGGTCGGAGTTGATAGCCTTCGTATAAAGGTCGGTACCGCCATCAAGCGGCCCCTGATAGTCGTCAAACGAGCCACTTAACCGCACGATAGCTTCGGTCGATTTTGTGAGGTTCACATTGACGTTTGAACGCAGAGCATACTTGGCAATATTAATATTGGTATTAAAATTTTGCCGCGTGTCCATCTTAATGATACCCTGGTCTTTGGCATACGACGCCGCGATATAATATCGGGCAACAGAGCCGCCGCCACTGACGTTGAGGTTATAGCGGTGATTAAAGGTGCTCTTGTCAAACAGCATTGATTGCCAGTCATTTGCGGGATAGCGCAGCGGGTCGAGACCGAGCTCGGTATAAGCCAGCTTCTTGCGGTCGTAAGGCAGCTGTGCAACAGGGTCGCGTGTGCTGACCGCCTCGTTGCGCAGCCGCATAAACGTGACAGGGTCGGCAATCCGCACGTCTTCGGTGGGCTGTGAGAAGGAGCCCTCCGCGCGGAACTGCACTTTCATCTTGCCTTCGCGACCTTCTTTGGTGTTGACCAATATTACTCCATTGGCTCCGCGGGCGCCATACAGCGCGGTGGCGTTGGCGTCTTTCATGATTGAGAAGCTGGCGATGTCGTCCACCGTCAGCCGTGCCAGGTCTTCGGTGGTCATTTCCACACCGTCAATCAGAATCAGCGGGTTTACTTTTCCGGTGCCGAAGCTGGTAACGCCGCGTATAAAGAACTGGGCGTTGTCCTGCCCCGGCTCGCCGGTACGCTGGTAGGAAATCAGCCCTGCAATACGCCCCGCGAAAGCCGTAGTGAGGTTGCTCGACGGCACTTTCAGTTCAGTGGGGTTCACCGTAGTGACAGAGGCAATAACGCTCTCCTTCTTTTGCCGCGCAAAGGCCACTACTGTAACGTCTTCCAGCTCATTGGCCTTTTCCTGCAGGATAACGTTAATAGTGGTCTTACTCCCCACTTCAATGGTCTGCGATTCCATACCCACAAAGGAGAAGAGTAACTTCTCGTCAGGGGACGCCTCAATGCGGTAGGCCCCGTCAACATCGGTAATGACGCCGCGTGTCGAGCCATAAATAGTAACCGTTGCACCCGGCATAGGCTGCCCGGTACCGTCAGTTACTTTACCTGTAATCTGCTTCTTGGGCGGCTGCGCCGAAACGTCCCGCCCAGTAAAGCAAATCAACATGCCTGACAGCAATAGCAAAAACAGGCAGTTACATATCCTCCCTAACGGGAAGAATTTTTGTCTGGTTTTTCTCATAAAATTTCGTGTTTTTGTTTTTAGGAAAAATTTGGATAGAATAAAAAAACCGCATCGCTCTGCATAAACGCAAAACAATACGGCAATATGGAAAAGCATGCGCCCCGATTGGGCTGCATTATTTTTTGTCTCTAACTTATGTTCTCTCTCTCTCTCTCTCTCTCTCTCTCTCTCTCTCTCTCTGCAATAATTGTGCCAAATATTAGCGTTTTGACCGAATTTCGGACAATCAATTGTTAAATTTTCTGAATAAATATTATTCCGGAAAATAACATAACCGCTATTTTTTAAGCTCAAATTCATGTGTATCTCAGTAAAGCAATTTTAACACCACAAAAATAGAAACAATTTTGACACGATGTTCTTCGGTTATTGTAAAAAATTGTTAACATGAAGAATACTGAATATTGACCGTTTCAATAATACATATGCGGACTGCTATAAAGCGGGATATTCGGTAATCGCCCCACTTACGGCGCTACGGTCAGTCCTTCGTATCGCACCGTCCATGAGCCGTCGCGGGGGAAGCCGGGCGCTGCAACGCCTTCGGGCGCGCCGTCCCAACCTGCACACATCAGCGCTATGGCGTACAAAATCCCGCCGTTCGTAGGGTAGTAGGGGAACGGACCGCCGGTACTTAAGCCCGCTTTGTTGATAGCGTTCTTATACGAAGGGTGAAGCAGTGCATCGATAGCAATATCCGGTCTGCCATTGCGGGCGGCCGACATCGCCACCATCGGGAAGTCCCAGCCCCAGCAGCGGTCG
>JAISSS010000056.1 GCA_031272965.1 Bacteroidales bacterium
TTAGTTTAATATTCTGCAAATATAAGAAAACTCATCGATTGGACGGATTGGCGGGGCTGTGAATCCCGCCAATATTTTTATTCGTTTGTGTGTAATTGAAAATTTTATGCTATCTTTGCAATTCATATTTAAATCTATGTGCTGACTATGAGAGATTATTGGTTGATATTGGCAATAGTTCTGCTATCGTGGCAAACGGCCGTTGGCCAGGAAGAGGCTGTTACTGCAACGTCCGACGACTCTGCATTCGTCGATAATAGCGCCGCCGTGGAGTTGATGCGGCATGTACAGGAAGTTAACATCAGTTCCAATGCGCGGGAAGCCGTGCTGACCGAGCAGTTACGACAGACTGCTGACAGCCGGCAACGCTTGGAACTGCACCGCCGCCTGCAGCAGTTTCTTGTAGCCGATTCCCTGCGCAAGGACGTTATGAGCCGCCAAATCGATTCGCTGAAAAGAACGTCAACAGGCGCACCGGTTATGCTGGACGAAGATACCGTCTTGATGATATACACCCGATGGGGGGCCTTCACACCTGCTGAACGGGCAGAAAGAAGCTCCGAAAAACTCCGGCAGGTCGCCACAGTGTTCATCCCCGAAGTAGATTCACTCTTCATCATCGACAGCGGCTCTACCCACGACATCATGTTTAACGAGACCACGCTGACAAGTATTTCCGACCTCGACGCCATGTGGATGAACGAAAGTCGCTATGACCTTGCCGCCCGCTACAAACCGCTGTTCCTTGCTGCTATCAATCGCTATCGCGCCGACATGACCGTCTCAAATATTGTCAGACAAATAAGCCTTAGCATACTGCTTATCTTCTGTCTCTGTATTGCTATTTATGGGGTTAATTGCCTGTTTTTCAGAGTGATAGATAAAAAAATAGTTGCTTTAAAGGGGCGAATTTTGAGGGGAATCCGTATCCGTAATCTGGAAATTATTGACGCCGACAAGCAAGTGCAGTCGGTGCTGTTCCTCTCAAAAGCGATTAGATATATAATATATTTTCTACTGCTTTACATCACTTTGCCGCTGTTATTCAGCATCTACCCGATGACCGAGCGGCTGGCCGACACCCTGTTCCGCTGGATTTGGACGCCTGCGAAGGCTATCATTAAGAGTTTCATCACGTTTATTCCCAACTTGCTGAAAATCCTGCTCATTGTTATTATTATACGCTACATTCTCCGGTGGATAAAGTATCTTATGACCGGAATAGAATCGGGGCGCCTCAACATACCCGGCTTCTATCCTGATTGGGCTCATGCCACTTATAATATCATCCGGCTGTTCCTGATTGCATTCTCATTGGTGATGATTTTTCCGCTCTTGCCCAGTTCCGATTCCAAGACATTTCAGGGGATTTCGGTGTTCATGGGGGTCATTTTTTCGCTCGGCTCTACCACTGTTATCGGCAATATGATGGCCGGTCTGGTGATTACTTATATGCGTTCATTTAAAATCGGCGACCGGATACGTGTTGGCGACGTTTTTGGCGATGTCATAGAGAAAACGCCATTTGTAATCCGCGTAAAGACCATCAAGATGGAGGTTATCACAGTGCCTAATTTGACGGTGCTGTCATCGAATGTCATCAATTACAGCACTTCTACCGGCATTGATGACGACGGGGTTATTCTATATACTACTATTACGATGGGCTATGAAGTGCCGCGTGAGACGGTGATTTCGCTGCTTATTCAGGCCGCATTGAAGACCAAAGATATCCTGCCGCAGCCGACGCCATTTGTCCTGCAAACAGGATTGGGCGATTATTCGGCGTCCTACCAAATAAATGCCTATACAAAGCACCCTGAACGACAGGCTGTTATCTACTCGGAACTGCACCTGAACATTCAAGACCTGTTCCTTGCTGCCGGCATTGAGATGATAATTCCGCACTATCGTGCTGTGCGTGACGGTAACCCATCCACGCTGCCAAAACAGAGCGCATAACAAAAAGAACGGTACACGGTGGCACGGTACACGGTGGCACGGTATCCACATGCGCCACATCCCGTCATTGCGGGCTTGACCCGCAATCCCCCGATGTTGTCCTGAACCTTGATTTTCGTCTGATTTTTGAGAATACCATGATTATTTGGGTACCCGCGAGGTGCGCCCATGTCGCAGTAACTACACTATACTCTAATAACTACACTCTTATTTTTATGCAACTGTTCCAAAAAACGTTCCTCTTTTGGAACAATATCTGCCACAAAAGTAGGCAAAATTTTGACGCCGCACTGTTAAAACCGGATATTTTTTGTACTGTCCTTATAAGTTATTGATTATAAGGATATTATCATGTTTGTAATTATTTAATATTATGACAGGTATAAAATCAACATGCAAAAACAGTTAACATAAGTTCTCTAAAAATGCGCAAAATGTATGTCCAAAAAAGGAACGTTTTTTGAGACACGGGAGAATGGGAGTTTCAGGCAAGGCCTTTGAAATGTAATTTCCTGTGTAACAGTATTTTATTAATTTGATGATTATTTAATTCTTAGAGAAATGAGAAGACACATTTTGTTTCAAAGTATGCTGACCCTATTGTTGGCGCTTGGAGTGACTGCCTGTGAAAATAACAGCGAATCTGCAGTGAGCGTTACCGGCGTAACGCTGGATAAGACGGCGCTGTCGCTCTCAGTGGGGGCGTCCGAAACCTTAGCGTCCACCGTTGCTCCGGCAGACGCCACCAACAAAGCCCTCAGCTGGGCCAGCAGCAATCCCGCAGTGGCCACAGTTGACGCCGCAGGGCAGGTAACGGCCCTGACATCCGGCACCACAGCCGTTGTTGTAACCACAGCCGACGGCGGCTATACGGCAACCTGCACCGTAACGGTCGGCGCGTCTGTTACCGGCGTAATGCTGGATAAGACGGCGCTGTCGCTCACTGTGGGGGCGTCCGAAACCTTAGTGGCCACCATCGCACCGGTGGATGCGGTCAATCAGGCCCTCAGCTGGGCCAGCAGTAATACTGCTGTAGCCATAGTTGACTCCGACGGGCTTGTAACGGCAATCGCGGTCGGCGCGGCCGACATCACCGTAACAACGGCGGATGGCACCAAAACGGCGACCTGCGCTGTAACAGTAACGCCCCTGCCCCCCGGAACCTATACTGCAAATGGCGTCTCTTTTGACATGGTTGCCGTTGACGGCGGAACTTTCAGCATGGGCGCCCCTTATGATACTCCTGTTCACAGTGTAACATTGAGCAGTTTCAGCATCGGCAAAACGGAAGTAACGCAGGCGTTGTGGCTTGCCGTAATGGGGGCGCACAACTCAACACAGAATTACGGCAGTGGTAAAAACTATCCTGAATATTATGTATCATGGAATGATATTGTCGGTACCGGCAATACAACGGGTTATACTGTTAATGGTGTTGCTTACAAGACGGACGGGTTCTGCTATAAGTTGAGCCAGCTTGTTGGCAGGCAGTTCTTCCTGCCAACGGAAGCCCAGTGGGAATATGCAGCCCGCGGCGGTAACAAGTCAAACGGCTATACCTACAGCGGCAGCAACACTATAGATGATGTAGCTTGGTATGTCAGCACCAGCAGTTCCACAGCTCACACTGTCGGTACTAAACAAGCGAATGAACTTGGCATATATGACATGAGTGGCAATGTGTGGGAGTGGTGCAGTGACTGGTATGGTACTTACAGCAGTAGTTCTCAGACGAACCCTACAGGCGCTTCTTCCGGCTATGACCGCGTACTTCGCGGCGGCAGTTGGGACAGCGGTACGACTTACTGCCGGGTGGCGGGCCGCTATCAACACGACCCCGCCGATCGCGGCGACCTCGACGGCTTCCGCTTGGCCTCTGATGCGGAATAATTTGCTGGTGGGGGCTAACAATAGAAAAAGGCAACACTCTTATATTCAGGTTGTTGCCTTTTTTGGTGCGACCTTACCGTGTTACTGCATTGCAATGACGGTTACAGGTCCCAGCAGGCCGGACGTTGTTAGCGGGGCGTCCGCACGGGGGCCCTGATTTAGCGTCAGCCCGCGCTCGGCTTCGGGCAGATTGCGGTCGCCGATAATGCGGTTCTCCCACGTGTTGACAACCTCAATTTCGAGGGTGTTGGCGCCGCTCTTCAGATACGGCTGGATGGCCACGCGATATGGCGGCGTCCATGCGCCTCCGGCATATTCGCCGTTAATTTTCACTTTTGCCATTACGCCGACCTTGCCGAGGTCGAGATATGCCCTGCCGGTGGACGTCCGGTCATACTCAAATGTGGTTTTATAGACGGCTGTGCCCGAATAATATTTGATTCGCGGGTCGGCGCTTGTCGTCCAGTCGCTCAGGGCATTGAGCGTAATCGGCGCCTCCGGCCCGCGATGAATTGCATCCGATTCAAATTGCACTGTCCATGGCGCCGTGATTTCAGTAAGCAGTTCCGGTTCAGGGAAATTTTCAGGTACACCTGCAACAGCAATTTGGGAAGATGCGGGCTGCAACAAATCTGCTTCTTCTCCGTCTTTTGCCTCGACTGTCAGGGGCTTGCCGTCGATTTTATAATTAACCTGCAACGTTTTCTTGACGCCGAACTTGGGGTCGCCGAGCGCCTTGGTGATTTCATCAACTTTGACCGATGTATTTCCCGCCTCGACAATCTTCCGCAGAATGTCGGTGGCATCAACGGTAAATTGCTTTTCGTCCAGCTTACCGTAACGCGCCTGCTCTATCACTATGGCTGGCTGCTGTAGTGGCGGCTGCACGGTTACTGTTTCCTGCGAATGGGGCTTCCGGAACACAATAAATGCGCTTCCCGACGGCTCTAACTGTAGCGGCACAGATATGACTTGCGGATATTGAACAAATGATGGTAATAAGCGATGCTCGCCGGACACCGCATCCCAAAATTCAGGCTGCTTGCCGCTCACGCGAAATTCGGCAGGGAACTGAATCCGCGAATCACTCTGATTTGTAATGAAATATATGTCAACATCGCCGCTTCTGCGGTGAGAATACAGCACGGGGGCGCTGTTTCCGGCCCTGAAATCAGGCGCCAGATTTATTTCCTTGAAAATTGTGTTCAGGTTAACGCCTGAGCGGATTTTATCTTTCATTTTGGAGGCTATGTCCTGCACCTGTTTATCGGCAGCCGGATAGTTCTCCATGCTGGGCGAGCGTTTCGGTGGATTGCCGATGATGATGGCGCCCGCCTCGGCAAATTCGAGGATTTTCCGAGCCACCTCCGGTCGCATGGTCTCCTGCGGGGGCAACACGAGGACGCGGTATTGCGTACCGTGGGCGAGCGTCAATTTGCCGTCTTTAACCGTAGTATTGTTCAGCAATACTTCGGCATTGATGTGGTCATAGTGATACCCGTTGGGAGTAATGGGGTCAGTTATTCCGCACATTTTCGGCGCATCTTCACCGATAAAATAAGCTACATCCGAGACGTCAAGGCCCTGCTGTAGCATGAATCCGCAACGGCGCACGTAGTCGGTGAACAGGTCAAGCTGTGAGAACCATGTATTTTTGCGGTTAAACTGTATGTTATACCACGCATCGACGCCCGGATATACATTATCGGCCTGCTGTTGAATGTAAACGTGCAGAATGTAGGCATTGATGCCGGTAGAGAAAGCCCAGTCGCCGCGCTGCTTCAGGTTGCCGGGGTAATAGCTGTAATGCGGCCCCGCGCCGGTGAAGGCTTCCGCCCAGGCTTTTGGCTTGCCGTAAGTATGGGCACACGAGGTGGCGCAGCGGTTCTCCGGCTCGCCAATACCGCTCATGAAACCTACCCAAAATTCTCCGCCGACCTCGTCCGTTTGGCCTCCATATTGCAGGAACTCGCCTGCGAAGCCCCATGAACCGTAGTTTTCGAGCCACGTAGTCAGCCCGTCCGCATGAGATTTCTCGCGCATGGCACGGACATATTCGTGAGCTATGCGGTCAGCAACCAGCCGACGGACGTCCCACAGGAAGCGGTCGGACAGTTCGGGGCTGCCCACAGGATAGCCAAAGTAGGCAGGGAACCATGGCGCAGGGTCATATCCATAACGTTCTTTAAATATCTCAATAAAATTATCAGTGATATTCTGTCCGCCTTTTTCATAACTGTCTAAGACGTTGATTTTAAATGTTTTACGGTCTTTTGCCGGAATGTGTTTCATCACCTCGCCAATATAGTTGTCGTGGTGATATTCTGTCAGCTTACCGCTGAGTTTATCGACTTCGAGGCCTGCTGCGCCTTTGGGGACGGGCGAATTTTGGACTCCGGTCGGTAACATCCCTGTACGCAACACAACCCACTCTCCTTCGGGAACATCCCAGGTAAGAGTGCCGTCGGCGGCAAGATTTTTGCTAATATCCAGTACTTCTTCCGGCTTTATCGACATTGAGGCGTCAGAAGTTTGCGCATCCCACATGAAAGCGTCCCATGGCGGGGCCAGGCTGTTGAACATTTTTGCGAGCGTCTTTTCCGCATAGCGTTCAACTACGGGCGCACGGGTGAGCGTGAAGCCGGTCAGTCCGCCTTCCGAATTTGTGTTGCGGAACACAAGGCGGTATTCAGTGGCGGTTACTTCGGGGAACGATACTGCGACCGGCGAATTTGGCGTGAAGCCGCGGCTAAGCGTGTTGTCGGTGCGGTCAATGCCGAATCGTTTCACCGTTGAATATCCGGTGCCGGTTTTCACCTGAAGTTCGGCTTCCGTGCGGATGAGGCCATATATGGGCAGGACTAATCCTTGTGCCGAAGCGGGTTTTGGTAACGAAAGCGTAATAAAGGCGTCGCCTTCATTTTGAGGCAGCCTGTATTGTTTACTGTCGGTCAGCGTAATATTTTTTGAAATGGAAACTTTTGCGCCCGGCATTTCAAACAAGTTGGCCGTAGCTTCCGCATTGACCTTGAAAGCCAGGACTTTTACGTCCTGAAAATCTTCCGGCTTTCCTTGATAGAACTCGTCGCCCCAGCTAAGCCCTTTGATGCTCGGAATGTCGGCGGCAGTTATCGCGAGTTTTTCGGAGAACTTTGTCGGGCCGGAGATATGCCGCTGTACTGCGGTGAGGTAGCGCATCGACTGGTCGGGCTTAATCCATGGCCCTCCTGACTGGCTCCATCCGGGGCAGTTGAACATGCCAATCTCGATGTCGAGTTTTGAGGCGGTTTTCATGGCGGTATGAATAAGCCCCCACCATTGGTCAGACATGAACACGAGGTCGTCGCCGCCGCCGGTCAACCCGATATATGCGCGTGTGATGCCCGCCTTCTTCATCGCTTCAAGGTCGGCTATTATGCCCTCTTTTGTGATGGTCTTGTCTATCCAGTACCAATAGCAGCCGACTCGCTGGTCGGCAGGCGGATTCTCAAAGCCCTCATCCAAACTGATTTCCCCGCTCTGTGAACGGTCTTTCACACACGATACTGCTATAAGTGCCAGTATCAAAACTGTATTTAAATACCTCATATATACTATATTAATGAAATGTGGCGCAAAATTACGCTAAATAAATTACTTTGCAAAAATTTCGGGATAATTTCTGATAAAATATACAGGTGTACATGCCCATGCGTGGCAATAGCTGTTTATGGGCGCAAAGTTGTAGGGCGACAGCAAGTCGTTGTCAGGGTCATATACTTCCCAGAATGTGTCAGCGCCTTTGTGTACCATTCCTCCCCAATATTGTAGCAGATACTCTCTTGCCTCTGTATGCAGGCCGCAGGCTATGAGCGCTTCGATGAAGAAATGCGTTCCATAAGGGGTGCCGGGGTAAACGGCTTCCGGCATGGAGAGGACTGTTTTCAGCGCTTTCTGAGCCTCTTTCTTGCTGAGTACTCCGCCCAGCGTCATCCATGCCTGCGACAGATATGAAATTTGCCGGTCAGGGCCGCTGACGAACACGCCGCGTTTGGCGTCAAACATGTTTTTTCTGGCCGCCCCTGCCAGTTTTGCGGTGAACGCGGGCAGGGTAGCCACGTCTTTTTGTCGTCCCAGCAGCTGTGCAAGCTCGCAGGCATCCTTGAAGGTTTTCACGAAACAGCCCTGAATGGCCGCTTTCGTGTCGAAGCCTGACCGCCAGTCAAAGAATATCCATATCGGCTTGCCGTTATACATGAAAGTGTCTCCGATGAATGTTTTTGCCACTTCCGTCTGTTGCAGGGCTACCGGCCACAAGTCGAGGGCGGTCTCACGGTCGCCGGTATTTTTCAGATAGTCGAGCAGAGCGGTATTGAACAGCAGGGCATAATCGAGGATTTGCGTTCCGGTTTGCGGGTGGATGTCTGGAATGTCGAATGCGCAGGCATGCAGCAGCCCGTCCGGGGCCGCGACGGCGGCCAGCAGATACAGGCATCGTTTTGTCAACGTGTGGTTCTTGAACGAGCAGGCATTTGCAAGCGCCTCAAGGTAGAGGTCGCCAAGCCAGAGGCGCCGGTCGCGCTTGGGGCCGTCTTCATAGACAGTCTGCATACATTCACGCAGGGTCGCCACACCGATGCGGTCGATGTCCTTAATCAGCGGCGGTGTGGCGGCGGGCAGCGGTTCCGGCTCGCCGACAGCGGATGTCTGTGCGCGAATGTTCATCTCAGAAATCCGGAAATCAAACGATGACGACCCCAGCACTTCTATTTTGAGGTAGCGAAATGAAACCCGCCGCGACAGAGAGAACGAGCTGGGGATATAATCCACCGTAACCGTTTCATCCTGCAACCATGCACGGCTCAAGCCGCCGGGGTACGGGTCAAAAGGAATGGCTAATTCGGCCGGAGTTTCGGCAAAAGTGAGCTTCAGCCGGACGGGAGCATCCGACACGCTGGTAGTGGTGAGTGCAAACGTACAGGAAAAATAGCCGGTGAGATGCTCTCCGAAGTCCAATACTGTACCTGACTGCGTTTTCAGGGATGTGTCGAAGAACGCCGCGGCTGCGCCCGCCTCCACCGCCTTCCAGCCCTGATATGCCGCCGTATCACTAACGATGGCTACCTTCCTGACCGGATATTTTACCGTTTCCTGCATCACCGACATAGCAGCGGCGGCCTTTTGCAGCCACAAGTTTCGTTGCTGCGGGGAGAACACATCTCCTGTCTGCGCATACCCCACCAGGGCAACACTGCCAAGCGTCGCCGTAACAGCAATCTGTGCGAACAGATTCATGATGTCGGAATTAATTTAATAATAAAATCAGCTTTCTAAGATGTCAACGATGAGCTTGTATCCTTTTCCGTGAACGTTGATAATTTCTACTGACGGTTCATTTTTCAGGTGTTTGCGCAGTTTCGTGATATATACGTCCATGCTGCGGGCATTGAAGTAATTGTCGTCCACCCAGATTGTTTTCAGGGCAAAGTTCCGCTCCAGTACGCGGTTAGCGTTATTGCACAGCAGGCGCAGCAGTTCCGATTCTTTGGTGGTCAGTTTCAGGGGCGAGCACCCTTCCTGCGTCAGCGTCTGCTTTCTGGGGTCGAACAGATACACGCCGAGCCGGTAAACGGTCTGCTCGTAAGCCTTGCTGGCCTGGTCGGTACGGCGCAGGATTGCCTCAATGCGAAACACTAACTCTTCCATGCTGAACGGCTTGGTGATGTAGTCGTCAGCGCCCGATTTGAACCCCTCAAGGATGTCCTCTTTTAAGTTCTTGGCGGTCAGGAAGATGATGGGAATCTCCTTGTCAACCATGCGGATTTCTTTGGCCAGACTGATGCCGTCTTTTTTGGGCATCATAATGTCTAAGATGCACAGACTGTATAGCCCTGGCGATTTCTTAAAGCCGTTATAAGCGACTTCACCATCGCCATAAAGGTCTGCATCATAGCCCTTTACGGCTAAATACTCTTTTAATAACATGCCGAGGTTCTCATCGTCCTCAGCTAACAGCAGTTTTACTTTTTTCTCCATTTTGACTTACGTTAATATTAATCAGAGGAAATGAGACAATGAACTTGGTGCCTTTATTGATGACACTTTCTGCCTTTATTTTTCCCTGGTGAGTTTCAACTATTTTTTTGACATAATGCAATCCTAATCCAAACCCCTTTACGTTGTGGACATTTCCGGTAGGTACGCGGAAGAACTGGTCGAATATCTGCTCCAGATGTTCTTTCGGAATACCTATTCCGTTGTCTTTGACCGACAGTATGAAGCAGTCGTCCCGGTTCTCGGTGGTAACGACAATTTCGGGCTTCTCGCGGCTGTATTTTACGGCATTATCCAGCAGATTGAACACCATATTGGTAAGGTGTACCTCGTCGCCGTTAATGAGGTCGCTATCGGCGTGGAGTTCGGCAGAAAGGCTCCCGTTTTTGTTCTTCACACGCAGGCCGAAATTGCTCACGGCCGTTTGCACAATTTCGTGGAAGTGCAGCTCGCGGAACTTCATTTTCAGACGCCCTTCGCTGAACACCGCCCGTTGCAGCACCTGCTCCACCAAATGACTAAGCCGCTTGCTCTCGTCGAGGATAGTGCCTGACAGTCGCTTGACCGCTGTCGGCGATTCGGCCATCTGCTCGTCGTGAAGCATTTGACTGGCTAATGAGATGGTCGATATTGGTGTCTTCAATTCGTGGGTCATGTTATTTATAAAATCGTTCTTTATTGCCGACAGCTTCTTCTGTTTTAATATTATGTGGATAGTATATGCGAATATCGCGATAAGCATGGCCGTGAGGATGATTATTGGCACTACCATAAAGCCGGTTTCGTTGAGCAGATAGCTGTCGCGGCGCGGGAAATATACACGCAGGTAATGCCCTTTGGGTTGCGGGTCATTGGGGAACAGCAGTCGCGTGTATTCTTTGCGGTTTTCGGGGTGATAGTTGGCACCGCCTATCTCGAATTTTTCGTTGCCCTGTGAGAAAGATTTTACGGCATAGCGAAAATCAAGGTCAATATTGTTGTTCTGAAATTCCGTATGCAGGATGTTCTGCAGTTTCAGCGAATCGATGCGCTTCTGAATAGGACGCCGCGAGAGCTCATCCCGTGCCCATATCTGGACGAGCAGGTTATATGCTTTTTGCTGTCTGATATTCCCCAGATTGCGCAGGTCCCTGTCCCTGTCATACATGCGGTCGAATGCGGAATGGTCGTCCGGTCGTCCTCTTTCGGTAGAGTCGAGCGGGATATGTGGCAGTGGGGGCGGCGCTTCCTGAATGGTCAACTCCCGATAGCGGGAAGAAACGTTGAGCCGCGCATCGGAATACTGCTCCTGTATATCGTACAGTCTGGCGTAGCCGAAGTCGGCATCCGGCATGGAAAGTAGCGCCATCTCGTCATAATCCAGCCGGTCAATGACGCCCCTGAGCGTCTGCTCAACTTTTTGGTCAAACTGCTGCTCCCTGATGAAATATGCCTTCATCAGGGATACGGTTTGTACAACAATCAGGCCGGCCATTACCACTGCCATCGTAACTATTAATGTACTAATTACTTTTCGGTTCATCGGGGGCAAAGATAATACTTTAAGAAACACAATTTTAACACTTAACGTTTTTTAACAAAATATTTTTGTCAAAAAAATAAAAATAAGCCTCTGCATAATCCTTTTACGGCAAAAAAATGCGGTCATCACAGCTTCCTGAAATGCAGCAGATTCCACATTTTTGCAGGGGTAATGAATTTATTTATGGCCATTGTTAATTTTTACAAGCGAGATGGTCTGCTGTAACAAAAAAAATGCTTACTTTGCGGCCGATTTTATAAACAGTTTAAATGACAGGGTAGCGAAAAACTGCCACAGAATTTCCATGCAAGGGGCAAATAACATCTTACGCGAACTTTTTGAGAACCCGAAATCGGTTTTCAGTGTACTTTCTCCTGCCGAACAGCACGACCTGCAGGGGGCATGGCAGATTGTACCGGTCAGGAAAGACGAATTTATTTATAAGGAAGGCGATTGTCCTGCCGGATTTATCTTTCTGATAACGGGGAAAGTGAAAATCTTTAAGACGGGTGCCAGCATGCGGGAACAGATAGTCCGAATGACCAGCGCTCTGGGCTATGTCGGTTATCGGGCGCTTCTGGCGGACGAGATTCATAACGCCTCGGCAGTAGCGCTCGAGAACTCTGTCATTTGCAGGGTTCCGCCTGTTCATTTCTTCAACAGGCTGTTGAAGAACCCCGATTTTTCGTTCCGCCTGCTGCGCAAATTGGCCTCCGAGTTGGGCTTCTCCAATTCCCGCACTGTAACGCTCACCCAAAAACATATCAGAGGGCGATTAGCCGAATCACTGTTGCTGCTGAAAGAAAAATATGGCTTTGAACATGACGGGGCTTCCCTGAAAGCATACCTCTCACGCGAAGATATCGCCCGCCTCTCGAATATGACCACCGCCAACGCCATCCGAACCCTCTCCTCATTCGTGGACGAAAAAGTTATTACCGTTGATGGCCGCATCATCAAAATCATCGACATCACCCGTCTCGAAAGCATCAGCACGTCAGGATAGTTCGCGGACATAGTTATGCCCGCAACATACTGATGCAATATATCTATAGCATAACAAACAGGGCTGTACGGGAGACCATACAGCCCTGTTTTCAGGCCCTATTTGCTCTTGTCCGGCGCTTTTGGCACAGGCGGAAGCCCTTTATACTGTGACAGTTGCGACTTGGCTACTTCTATAGCCTTGTCTAACTGGGTGTCATGGCCGAGATATTCCTCGTGCGGGTCGTTGTCAATGACGATGTCAGGGTCAACGCCATAGCCTTCGATAATCCATTCGCTTTTTTCGGCCGAGTAGGTGGCATATTCGGGTTTACGCAGGTCGGCGCCGTCCATGAACGGCAGCGAGCCGCTGATTCCGATGACGCCGCCCCAGCTGCGTGTGCCGATGACCGTACCGAGTTTATATTGCTTAAATCCCCACGGAAACAGGTCTCCGTCAGAAGCAGAGAAGCGGTCCATCAGCAGGATTTTAGGCCCCATCATCATGGCTTCGGGCTTCGGGTCGGGATGCGTTTGGTTGCGCGATACGGTAGCCCGTTGTGCCTCGCGCCGTAGCCGTTCCAGAATCATGGGCGATACGTTGCCGCCACCATTGCCGCGGTCATCGATAATCAGCGCTTTCTTGTTGAGCTGCGGATAGAAATGCTGCGCGAACTCGTTCAGCCCTTCGGCGCTCATGTCGGGGATATGCAGGTACCCCACTGCGCCGTCTGTAGCTTCGGCCACTTTGCGGGTGTTGGCTTCCACCCAGTTGTAGTAATACAGCGCCGATTCGGATGCTACAGGGCGTACAAGCACTGTGCGGGCGCCTGTCTCCGAGGGTTTACTGTTGATGCCGATAACGGTTTCGATGCCGGATTTTCCGACCAAAAGTTCATAAATATCATTGACAGACTTAGCACTTACCCCGTCAACGGATGTGATAAAGTCGCCTTCGTGGATGTTCATTCCCGGTTCGGTGAGTGGCGAGCGCAGCTTTTCGCTCCAGTTGGCGCCTTTAAGGATGCGGTCGATGCGGAAGAAGCCTGACGCATCGCGGCTCACTTTGGCGCCCAGCAATCCCAGCGGGATTCGTTCCGG
Organism: Bacteroidales bacterium; assembly: GCA_031272965.1. GTDB lineage: Bacteria > Bacteroidota > Bacteroidia > Bacteroidales > Prolixibacteraceae > JAISSS01. Next base: position 13,493 of record JAISSS010000056.1, read on the forward strand.
CTGCGGACGCTGGCCACTTGACACGTAGGCATGACCAACGCTCAGCTCGCCGATGAGCTCGCCGATGACGTATGTGAGGTCGTCGCGGTGCCGGACGTATGGCACCAAGACGGCATATTTGTCGTGCATGGCTTTCCAGTTGACGCCGTGCATGTTCTCCACATAGAAGAAGTCGCGCATTTGCCGCCAGCTTTCGTCGTATATCTGCTTCCATTCCTGCGCATAATCAACCCACGTTTTCATGCGGGACAGGTCAATGGGGGTGCTGAAACTGACATTGCCGGACGGCAGTCCGATGACATACCACTGTCCGCGCTCTGCCGCCAGCATCTTTTTGTTGTCTGCCGCCAGCATATAATTGAAATGGCCGAGTGTGGTCTCTTTCTGCTCTTTCAGGTCGTACCGCTTGGCCGTACCGCCGTCGCTGTAGAACACTGCCCCGTCCACGCAGGCTAAGTTGCCGTAGTTAGAGGCTCCGACAGGCAGCGAGATGATGCGCTCGCCGATGCCGTCAAGGTCAATAGCTGTCTGCTTTTCGCTCTTCGGGGCATCGTCTGTATTTTTTGTTTTTTTGTCCTTTGCAGTGGGAGCATCCGCTTTTGCGGGCTGTTTTTCAACGGTTACAGAATCGTTGCGGTAGGCGAATGGCGATGGCGTGTCTTTGGCGAGCAGAGCCATGTAAACCCGTTCCATGCGGGTATAGGCATGGTTCCATTCCGTGCTGCTGTATATCGGGTTGAAGTCGCGCTCTGAGGTGAACAGCAGATATTTGCCGTCGGCGGAGAACGCGGGGCTGCCGGAATAATACCAGCTATCGGTAACATCGCTCACAGCTTTCGTCTCTAAATTATAGAGCGAAATCACGGCGAAGCGGTTGTCTGTTTCGCGGCTGAATGTCAGCCAGCGGCTGTCGGGCGACCAGCTAAATTCGCGGATGACGCCATATTCCGAGCGGCAGGCCTCGGTGATTTTGCCTGTTTCAGTATCCACATAATGGAGGCGGTGTTTGCGGTCGTTCCATGCTATTTTGCGGCTGTCGGGCGACCATTTGAGGCCGAAGTAGTATGTATCGGCGCCTTTGGTGAGTTGTCGCGCCTCGCCCCCGCCGGAAGCATCGCGCACGTATATTTCAAATTCGCCGGAGGCATCCGACAGGTATGCAATTTGTCTGCCGTCGGGCGACCATTTAGCGCCGCGCTCGTGGACCCCCGGCGTACGGGTCATGTTTACAGTAACACCCTTTTCGGCGGGAACGCTGAACACCTCCCCGCGGGCGCTGAACACCACGCGCTTGCCGTCAGGCGACACGCTGCCGTCAAAAACTGACTGCGCGGCGTCTTTCCACCCGTTGCGGGCATATATAAAGTCGCCTGGAACTTCTATCGGCACCTTCACCGGCTTGCGCTCTTTCACGTTCATCCGGTAGATGTAGCCCCCGTTCTCAAAAACTATTTGGTCGCCGCCAATTGAGGGAAACTTGACGTCAAATTCCTTGAAATCGGTAACTTTTTCCTCCTTTTTGGTTTTATTGTTATACACGAACAGGTTCATAGTGTGGTCGCGGTCGGAGAGGAAGAATATCTCGTCGCCCGCCCACATCGGGAATATGTCTTGTGCGCTGTTGTCAGTGATTATATCAATGGCGCCGGTTTTAAGGTCGAAGATGCGGACGTCATCGGCCATTCCGCCTTTATAGCGTTTCCATGTCCGGAATTCGCGGAATACGCGGTTGAAGGCTAACTTTGAGCCGTCAGGTGAATAGCTGCAAAAGCCGCCTTCCGACAGCGGGAGTTCCACCGACAGCCCTCCCTCTGCGGGAACGTTAAACAGCTGGCCTTTGAAGTCGTTGAAGGTCTGCTTGCGCGAGCGGTAGGTTATATTTTTGCCGTCAGGTGTCCAGGCCATCACGATGTTGTTTGGCCCCATGCGGTCGGAAAGGACATCGCGTCCGAGCGTTGCGGTGTGGGTCAGGCGGCGGGGTTGACCACCGTCGGCAGGGATGACAAACACTTCGGTGTTGCCGTCATACTGGCCTGTAAAGGCTATTTGTTTGCCGTCGGGCGAGAACCGTGAGAACATTTCATAGCCGGGGTCGGAGGTGAGCTTGCGGGCTGTGCCGCCCGTAGCCGCCACTGTGTAGAGGTCGCCCGCATAGCTGAACACTATCCTGTCGCCTGAAATGGCAGGAAACCGCAGCAGTCGTGTCTCTTCGGCACGTGCCACCGAAAATGCCGCCGTCAAGCCGCATACTGATAAGAATAATTTCCGTAACATACAGATTGTCTTTTTTGATAAATCGGATGCAAAGTTACTGTTTTTTCGTCTTTGAACTGTGATTTTATTATGATTTATTTGACTGACATGATTTTTTGGCACACAGATAACACAGGTTAGACGGATTTTCGCAGATTTCTTTACCACAAAGGGCACAAAGAAAGAATCCTGTTAATTTTTTAATCTTGTAAAATCAATGTTCAGACTGCCTGTCTGAGTTGTGATTCGTATGCTTATGATTACCATGATTTTGAGACCGCGTACTGCTGAAACACCTACATTACCCCTGTCGGGGCTCAGTGTCCGCCCCCGTCATTGCGAATGAGATACCGTATGTGGGGATATTTCATCGGCGATGTCTATGATTATGAAAAATATGCAGCTAAAAGTGCTGGAAATACGAAATGGGCGACCATGCCTGATAATTGTACATCAAAGTGGTTCAAACCTGCTATTTTCTTTGAGCTATATAATACCAATAATCTGACAAAAGCACATATATACAAGTGTTTAATATCGGACGTAACATATGTAGCCAAGTTGAAGCAGAAAATGTTATCGCTGTATCCTTCCAAGAAGACTACTGTTGAAGAAGTCTTTATAAAATATAATTTTTAAACTTTATTTTATAATTAGTATGAGAACCGCAATCATCTCTATCACCTTTGTCAGCATCTGCATAGCTTGCAATCCTTTTGCAGAACCGTATTCCGGTTCCGTATAACAAGCTGCAAATTTGTCTGGTGCGGACAGAATGGATTGCGGGGTGAGCCGACGGGATAGGCGTCTCTGCATGCACCGCCTGCGCAGGTTATCCGTTGAGCAGGTGGTCGCTAAGCGCCTGAAGGGTTGTCTGTTTTTGGGCGGTAGGCACTAATACGGAGATGTTGTAGCGGCTGCCGCCATAGGAAATCATGCGGATAGGGATGCCTTCCAACGCGGTGAACACTTTGGCGGCGAAGCCGCGCTCTTCGCCCTGAATGTCGCCTACGATACACACTATCGACATGTCGGAATCGACCTCGACCTCACCATATTCTTTGAGTTCTTTGACGATTTCGTTGAGCTTGCGGGTGTTGTCGATGGTAAGCGAAACGGCCACTTCCGAGGTCGAAATCATGTCAATCGGGGTTTTGAATCTCTCGAAAATCTCGAAGAGGCTTTTCATGAATCCGTAAGCCATCAACATCCGGTAAGAGCGGATTTTTATGGCGGTGATGCCGTCTTTTGCGGCCACCGCTTTAATTCCGGCGCCGGTAGTTTCCGAGGTGATGAGGGTGCCGCTGTCGGCGGGGTTCATGGTGTTTTTAAGGCGGACGGGGATGTTATACACCTTTGCGGGCATGACGGTCTGCGGATGCAGGATTTTTGCGCCAAAATAGGCCAGCTCGGCTGCCTCACGAAACGAGAGGCGTTCCACTTTTCGGGTCTCTTTCACGTAGCGCGGGTCGTTGTTGCGGATTCCGTCGATATCTGTCCATATTTGTATTTCGCCGGCGCGGATTGCGGCGCCAATCAGCGATGCCGAGTAGTCGGAGCCTCCGCGTTGCAGGTTGTCGATGTTGCCCTCATGGTTACGGCAGATAAACCCCTGCGTGATATAATACGTGGCGTTGCCGGTCGCGGTCAGCGCTGATTTGAGCTTTTCGGAGATTGCAATCAGGTCGGCGGCCTGGTCTTTGTCGATGACCATAAAGTCGAGTGCGGGCAGCAGTTTGGCGTCGTGGCCATTTTCGAGCAGCAGTATGGTAAAGAGTCCGGTGGAAATCAGCTCTCCCTGTGCCACGACAATTTTTTCTTCGCGTTCGGAAAATTCGCCGGAAGTGAGCGCCCGCAGTGTGCCGAATGATTCTTCAATCACTGCCATGCCTTTGGCTTTTGATTCCGGCGTTTTGCAGAGTGATGTTACTACGTCGCGGTATTTGCCCTCTAATTTGTTGATGTGCATCAGCGCGATGTCTTTGTTGCGCTTTTGAAGGTATCCCGCTATCTCGACCAGCGAGTTGGTAGTACCTGACATGGCCGACAATACGACGATTTTTTTATGGCCGTCGGCAATCAGGTTCATCACTACGTTCATGTTTTCGGGGCTGCCTACAGAGGTGCCGCCAAATTTCAAAACATTCATGTGCTTTTGCAAGTTAAACTTGAAATAATCAGTTGTTTATGAACTTATGTTTATTATCCGGCTTTCAGGCGGATGGAATCTCTGTCGAGTTTGTCCATCGCATATTCCTTGGTGATACGCAGTTGGGACACGTTTTCGGAGGGGAACTCAAACATGGCGTCGGTCATGACGCTTTCGCAGATGCTGCGCAGTCCGCGAGCTCCGAGGTTATATTCCAACGCCTTGTCCACGATAAATTGTAGCGCTTCTTCGTCGAAGGTGAGCTCTATGCCGTCTAATTCGAAGAGTTTTATATACTGTTTTATCAGCGAATTTTTCGGTTCGGTGAGTATGCTTCGCAGGGCGGCGCGGTCGAGCGGTTCGAGGTATGCCAATACCGGAAGGCGGCCTATGATTTCGGGAATCAGCCCATAACTTTTCAGGTCTTGCGGGGCGACATACTGTATCATGTTGTCGCGGTCGAGCTGTTGAATGCGGCGTTGGGCGCCATAGCCTACCACTTTGGTGTTCAGGCGGTTAGCGATTTTCTTCTCTATGCCGTCGAAAGCGCCGCCGCAGATGAACAGTATATTTTTGGTGTCCACCTGAATCATTTTCTGTTCGGGGTGCTTCCGTCCGCCCTGTGGGGGGACGGAAACTACGGCGCCTTCGAGTAGCTTGAGCAGGCCTTGCTGAACGCCTTCGCCGGACACGTCGCGGGTAATAGAGGGGTTGTCGCCTTTGCGGGCGATTTTGTCGAGCTCGTCAATAAAGACTATTCCTTTTTCGGCGGCCTCTACGTCATAGTCGGCGGCTTGTAGCAGGCGCGAGAGCAGGCTTTCCACATCTTCGCCCACATATCCTGCTTCGGTCAGCACTGTGGCGTCAACGATTGCAAACGGCACATTGAGCATCCTGGCAATAGTCCGCGCCAGCAGCGTCTTTCCCGTGCCGGTCTGTCCCACTAAGATGATGTTCGACTTCTCAATTTCGGTGCCGTCAGTGACGTCCTTATGTATCAGCCGTTTATAGTGGTTATATACGGCCACTGAAAGCACTTTTTTAGCGTGGTGCTGTCCGATAACATATTCGTCAAGGAACTGTTTTATTTCCACCGGCTTTTTCAGCTTGATATGTGCAGGATAGCTGCCGCTCTTTTTTTCCGTGGCATTTGTTATTATATCATAGGCCTGCCGGATGCAATCCTCGCAGATATACGCCTCAGTACCGGATAGGAGTACTGAAATCTCTTTCTGTGTGCGGCCACAAAATGAACACCTGTCCATGGTTTTAATTTTCTGTGCGATGGTATTTAATTTTTTGTTAAGACTTCATCAATAATTCCATAGACTTTAGCCTCTTCGGAGGTCATCCAGTAGTCGCGGTCGGAATCCCGTTCCACTTCTTCTATGGATTTGCCGGAATGGTGGGCGATGATTTGGTACAGTTCGCCCTTGAGTTTGGATATTTCACGGAAAGTGATTTCTATGTCGGAGGCGGGGCCTTGTACGCCGCCGGAGGGCTGGTGAATCATCACGCGGGAGTGGGGCAGGGCCGAGCGTTTGCCATTGGCGCCTGCGCAGAGCAGCACGGCCGCCATCGATGCGGCTATGCCCGTGCAGATGGTGTGCACTTCGGGCTTGATGTATTGCATGGTGTCGTAGATACCCAGCCCCGCATATACGGCGCCGCCAGGCGAGTTGAGATATATCTGAATGTCTTTACCGGGGTCGGATGATTCCAGAAACAGCAACTGCGCCTGAATGATGTTGGCAACATAGTCGTCTATTGGTGTCCCCAGAAAGATGATGCGGTCCATCATCAGGCGGGAAAAGACATCCATTGCAACCACATTCATTTGCCGCTCCTCAATGATGTTGGGGGTCAGGCTGTCAGTGATAGCCGACGTATAGCGATGCAGGTTCATGCTGCTGATGCCGCGATGTCCTGTCGCATATTTCTTAAATTCGTCGTTATTGAACATGTTTTCGTGTCTATTTATATTGATGACCGGCTATTCGGTCATTAGCCGGTTAAATTCGTCTTCGCTAAGATGTTCCTCTTTCAAGGTAACGCTTTCGCGGATGAGGGCGAAAATCTTGTCGTCGCATACGCGGTTGGTGAAGCGGCGGACGTCTTCATCATTTTGCAGCAGGCGGTCGGCATGGCGGGCCACGGTCTCGTCGGAAACGTTAATCATTCCGTAATAGCTTCGCAGCTGCTGGCGGGTATATTCGCGGGCAAAAGTAACTGTCTCGTCCTCTGTTATCTCTATATTATGAGTTTTCTGTACCTGATTGCGAATCAGCTGCCAGCGCAGGTCGGAGAGGAACGCCGGAAATTCGGCCTCAATCTGCTCGTCAGTCATAGCTTTGTCGCCGGTTTTCAGCCATCGTTTCAGCAGCTCTTCGGGCAGTTCCATCGGGGTGTTATTGATGTAATACTTTCTGGCGTCCATAGCGAACTTGTAGCGGCTTGAATTTGCGAAGCTGCCTGCGATTTGGTTGCGGATAGCCGCGGTGAAGTCGGCGGCGGTTTTCACGTCCGTGTCAGCGCCGAATATGGTGGTGAAGAGTTCTTCGTTAAGCTCTGCGGGTTGCCGGTGCAGTATTTCGGTAATGGTAGCGGAGAAATTGGCGTCGGCTTTTGCGGCCTCTTCGCGTGGCAGGTTAAACATGTGATGTATTTCTGCTTCATCAAAGGTCTTTGCAGGATTGAGCTGTAGTGTATCGCCGATATGTTTGCCGACGAGTTCGGTTTTTATGTTATCATCCTTCAGATAGGACAGCCCAAAGAGAACGTTGTCGGTGGAGATACCGTCCGATTTGGGGGCGCCTTCGGCGTCAAGCTCGACGAATGTTGCCCGCACGAGGTCGTTAGCGCTGATTTCCTCGGCAGGAACGTTCTTGCCTAACTCGGTCAGATAGCTGTCCACCTGTCTGTTAACTGTTTCCTCGGACACGTTCACGTGGTAGAAGGGCAGTTCAACGGAAGTGTCAATCTTCACTGTGATAGACGGCGACAGTGCTACATCGAAGACGAACACGTAGTCGTCCTGCTTGCCCCACTCAATTACAGGCTGGCTCTCGGCTTGCATGGGCTCGCCGAGTACGCTCATCTGTTCGGCCTTAAAATATTGGGATAAGTTATTAGACAGCAATTTATTGACCTCTTCGGCGGTGGCGGCGGGGCGATACAGTTTGTTGACGATGGCGGCAGGGACTTTTCCCCGTCTGAACCCCGGCATCTGTACTTTCTTCCGGTAGTCGTTCATCGATTTCTCAACCGAGGATTCATAATCGGACTTCTCGATTTTCACAGTAACTACAGCGCTCACGCCATTCACTTCTTTTGTAATATCCATATTATCAACATTTTACTTTTAAAGAGTACGGACGGAGGGACTCGAACCCTCAAGCCGTGAGGCACCAGATCCTAAGTCTGGCGCGGGTACCAATTTCGCCACGTCCGCATAAACGCCTTTTCAGGCGGCGCAAAGATAGCTATTTTTCCAATATGCAATGAATTTATGCGCTTTTTTTTGGTGAAATGTAAAGTAATACGCTATAAACTGCCGTCATGCTCATACACAATGACAATAATACTGCGGGGGCCATGCATCCCTTTCACTAAGGTCTTTTCGATGTCGGCAGTACGGCTGGGGCCGGTGATATTGCTGATTAGTGATGGCAAATTATCACCATATTTTTGACGCATGTTCTTTATGGCGTCATCTAAATATGCTACTGTCTGTTCTTTGGCGGCAATAACCACATGAATTTCGGGGAACACGTGCAGCCTGCGGCCTGACGCCCCCGCCGAGCTAATCATTACCGAACCGGTGTGGGCCACGAGAAACTCACACGGGGTAATACCTACATGCGGGTCGTCGAGGTCGTTAGACAGGGCTACGTGTGCGGAGAGCAGCTGCCGCAGCTTCGGGTCGAGGCATACCGTAGTCCCCCAGCTTTCGTTACGGCTCAACTGCCCCACGAGTTGCGCGGCAGTTTCGGATGTGGCGGTCAGGAATACCCGTCCGCCAAGCGGCTCTAAATTAGCCTTGAACGTTTCAAACTTGTCGGCTATCGGGGTGGCATAAATGTCGGCGCTGAAATCGGGGGTGGCTAACGGCGCCGCGCTGGCGGCAGCCTTCAGCCGGTTGAGGATATTTTCGCGGGCGCTCATGGCGGTTAATTATTGCTGTCGTCGTGGTTCTCCGGTGTTTCCCACGGACGTTTCCCGAAAATTTCTTCGAGGTCTTCGCCGAAAATCACTTCCCTGTCGAGCAGGCGCTCGGCTAATTGCCGGTGTCCGTCGGCGTTTTCTTTCAGTATATGCAAGGCCCGCTGATACTGCTCTTCGATGAGGCGTTTTGATTCGGCGTCAATAATTTCGGCCGTTTTTTCGCTGTAGGGCTTGCCGAATGTGTAATCGCTCTGGCCGGAGGAATCGTAGAAGCTGAGGTTGCCTATTTTATCGCTCATGCCGAAGATACTAATCATGGCGTAGGCGGTCTTTGTAACTTTTTCGAGGTCGTTTTGGGCGCCCGAAGAGATGGTGCTGAACACTAACTGCTCGGCAGCACGTCCGCCGAGTGTGGAGCATATTTCGTCGAGCAGCTGTTCTTTGGTGGTCAGTGAGCGCTCTTCCGGCAGGTACCATGCTGCGCCGAGGGCTTTGCCGCGTGGCACGATGGTTACTTTCACTAACGGGTGGGCATATTGCAGCTTCCAGCTGATAGTGGCGTGGCCGGCCTCGTGGTATGCTATGCGCTGTTTCTCGTCTTTTGAGATGATTTTATTTTTCTTCTCCAGGCCGCCGACGATTCTGTCAACGGCGTCCAGGAAGTCCTGCTTTTGCACATCCTGGTGGTCGTTTCGGGCGGCAATGAGGGCGGCCTCGTTGCAGACGTTGGCGATGTCGGCGCCGGAGAATCCGGGCGTCTGTCTGGCGAGGAAAGCCACATTAACCTCTGCGGCGAGCTTCAGCGGGCGCAGATGCACCTCAAAGATTTCTTTCCGCTCGTTGAGGTCGGGCAGTTCCACATGTATCTGGCGGTCGAAGCGACCGGCCCGCATGAGGGCGCGGTCGAGGATGTCGGCGCGGTTGGTCGCGGCCAGTATTATGACCCGCGAATTGGTATCGAAGCCGTCCATCTCGGTGAGCAGCTGGTTGAGGGTGTTCTCACGCTCGTCGTTGGCGCCGAAGTTGGGGTTGCGTCCGCGGGCGCGTCCTATGGCGTCTATCTCATCGATGAACACTATACATGGCGATTTCTCTTTGGCCTGTTTGAAGAGGTCTCTCACCCGCGAGGCGCCTACCCCTACAAACATCTCCACGAAGTCGGAGCCGGACATTGAGAAGAACGGCACGTTGGCCTCGCCGGCGACGGCTTTTGCCAGCAGGGTTTTCCCTGTTCCCGGAGGGCCCACCAACAAGGCGCCTTTGGGAATTTTCCCGCCAAGTTTTGTGTATTTTTCGGGATTCTTCAGGAACTCTACAATTTCTTCCACTTCCTGCTTGGCTTCCGACAGGCCTGCAACGTCATTAAACGTGATGTTTACATGCGAATCGCGGTCGAAAATCTTGGCCTGTGATTTGCCCACACTGAAGATGTTGCCTGCGCCACCGTTGCGGCTCATACGCTTGAATATCCACCACCAGAACAGTATTATGAGCAGCAGAGGCAATATGAATTGCGCAAATTGCCCCCATATCGTGCTCTCGTCTTTCTTTTCGGGATATATCTTGTCTGAGTCGGCGAACTCTGCCTGAGCATCTTTGAGGTCCTGCAAAAAAGTCTCCACAGAGCCAATCTTGAAGTAGAACTGCGGCCCGTTTTCGTCAGGCGCCCCGTTCCACAACCCTGAAGGGAACTGCGTGGCGTAGTCTGCATAGCGGTCTTTCTTGAGGTATATCTCGACCATATTATCGCCGATAATATCCATACGTTTGATATCGTGGCGCTCCAGCATGGTGTTTTTCACCTCTCTCCAATCGGTACGGACGGGACGGCTTCCGCCAAACAGCGTAAATCCTATCAGTCCGAGCAGAACTAATATATATATCCATGTGGGGTTAAAGCGCTGGCCTCGTTCCACAGGCTTCGGTGGCTTCTGATTACTGTTGTCTGTCATACTAAAGTTAAATGTTAATCCTGGCTAACGGAGCGTCAGCCCAAAGGTTCTCAAGGTCATAGAAGCTACGCGCCTCGTGGTGGAACACATGTACCATCACATCGGCATAATCAAGCAACACCCATCTCGAATTTTTGTACCCGTCTTTATGCCATGCCGTCTCTCCGGCCAGCTCGCTGACGGTATCCTCTACCGAGTGGGCAATAGCGTCAACATGCGTGGTAGAATTGCCATGACAAATGACGAAACAGGCACATTCGCTGTGATTGATTTTATCCAAATCTATCGTAACGACATTCAAGCCTTTTTTGCGGGCAATACCCTCCAAAATCGCATTCAACAGCTGTTGGGAGGTCATCTCTATCCCACTCTTGGCGTCCACTTCTATCAGACTTTCTTTTGCTACTTCCAAATTTTATTATTTAATTCAGCCGCAAAGATAATCAATTATTGACTACCATAATATCTTTCAGTATGCTATTAATGATTTTTTAATCTTACCGGACGAATGAAGATGTGTATTTGCCAGCAAATTGTTTATATAGAAAATTAATGATTAACTTTAAAAAAGAAACTTATGATATTTGGTTATATTCGTGTCAGTACCGACAAGCAGACGGTGAGTAATCAGCGGTTTGAAATCAACGGCTTTTGCAGCAGGAATGTGCTGGTGGTTGACAGGTGGATTGAGGAGACCATTTCCGGCACAAAGAAGGTGCATGAGCGGAAGCTCGGTCAACTCATACAGAACATGCAGCGGGGAGACATCCTGATATGCTCGGAACTGTCGCGATTAGGGCGGAATTTGCTTATGATTATGGGCATCCTCAATGAATGTATGAATCGCGACATTCAGGTATGGACGATAAAAGACAACTACCGGTTGGGCAGCGACATCAGTTCAAAGGTGCTGGCTTTCGCCTTCGGACTGGCCGCCGAAATAGAGCGTAATCTGATTTCGCAGCGCACAAAAGAGGCTCTTGCCCGCAAGCGGGCGGAAGGCACAACACTGGGGCGTCCCAAAGGCAGCAAATCGCAGGTGAAAAAACTCACCGGACGGGAGGCCGAAATACAACGACTGATGGAGAAAAACATCTCCCAATCGGACATCGCCCGCATTATGGGCGTCCATCGGATGACCGTCGCCGCCTACTTGAAAAGCCTGCAGTGTAACCGGCAAATTATTCCATGATGTCTGCGGATAGCTTTACTTTTCCAGCCATTTCTCTAATTCCGAATTAAGCTGTGCAGGATATTTGGGGCTTGGGGCTGCGGAATTGACGATTTTCCCATCACGGCCGATGATGAAATATGAAGGGAACATATTGACCTTCAGATGCCTTTCAATCATTGCCTGCTGTGCGCCAGGCAAGCGGTAATGTACAATATTGTTGCCCAGAAGGTTCATTTCCTTGATGACGCTTTCCCATGTTGTTCCGGGCGAGTTATTGGCAAGATACATGAAAATCACATCTTTATCCTTAAAATGTTCCTCTATGTTGCCCATCAGTTTCATGTTCTCGCGGCAGGGGCCGCACCATGTTCCCCAGAAGTCGAGGTAAATAACTTTGCCAAGATAAGGTTCTGTCAATTTTTTCAGAAGCTCTTCGGCGTCCTCTATTCCGGCAAGACTGTCCGTATTTTTCAGGCTGCTTTCTTCTGCCAGTGTCCTGTTTTCGAGTTCCTGATAGTATTTATTCGTGGCCAGCAACGGCTCGCGATACAGGGGATTGGTTATCCGCCTGTCAAATTCCGCCTTCTCTTCCCTGAAGAACAGCGGTACACGGTTGCTTTCAAACATGTCTGCATACTGCCGGGCTGTCCACATCTCTTTCAGATGCGGTTCCTGTATCAGAGAATCGGCCGCGGCAAGTTCGAGTTTGAAGAACATGTTTCTGACGTAGTTGTCATTAACTTTCCTGAACTCTTTGTTATTCGAGAGTTCCACTGCTACCGCAAGCATTTTTTCGTAAGTCTTTTTCTTTTTCAGCGTATCTGCTGCCTCAGAGACAAACTGTTCCATCAGTTTTCTATATCGAACAACCGCATCGCGAATTTCCGGCGTTATAATATTTTCTTCCTCCATTACGTCGCCTATCGTGTCAGTACCGTAACTGACCGACTTCTGACCGGACGAACAGGTAATGAAATTGTCAAAGAAATCCATAAAATCGTCGAAAAGGGTATAAAGTTCAGGCTTATACAGAGGGATTTCCGATTTTATATAGTTCATATATTCGGTATCAAAAGGCTGCCAGCGTTTGTTGTGCCGGCGACTTACACACAGTAAACTATAGGCAAACCTATACCTCTCCGTTTCGGTTTCCAGCAGCCTGAATTTTTCCGACACCATGTGAGTTGCCATATAGTTGTCAAGGTGAGCCAGACGTTGGGCATAAATATTTTTGCAATAATCGAGATATTCTATATCGGTTCTTTCTGTTTTTTGTTCGGGAGAATCTGAAGACAGGGGCACCGAAATCTTTGCTTCAGTGTATTGCAGCAGTTCGTTATTCAGGCGGGCATTATCGCCCATAAATATAATCTGCTTATCCCGCAGGATATATGCGTAGTAGTCCTCTTTCATGTAATCCCAAATCAAATCGTTCACGTCGGCAAACACAAAGATGGTATCGTTTGGAGAGAAAACAACTTTCCTGCCAAGTCGTCTAATATCGACATGCAGCTGCTGGGTATTGACAAGCGGGAATGTGATAGCAAACCGTCCGAGCGAATCGATGGTTGCCCGCGTGATGCCGTCGGATTCTTCCTTGCCAATTTCAATATAGTTTTTCCCGTAACGTTCCATGAAGTTGTCGGGGATTTTGTCGAAGTTTCGGTAATAGCCGATAAGCGTAGCCGAATCTCGCCGGAATTTCGGTTCGGGGAAGGGCGTCGCATCGGCGGTTTTGTAGTCAGGGATGAGCTTGCGCATCAACAGGAAGTCGCTTTTTAGGCGCCCGTTTTTTATGCTGATAACGCTGTCGTTTTTTTGTTTGACATTGAGGGTCAGAGTTTTGCCGTCTTTTTGCAGAACGATTTTGGAAGTTTTGCCTTTCGTTTGACCTGCTGCATACTCCCAGAATGCACAGTCGTGAATGGCGAACTGCTCAAAGAAGCCATACTCCCAATTGCCGGTGTCCATGTTAATCCAGTTGCCGGTCAGTGTGGCAGGAATCTGCGCCTGCACAGTCATGGATAATGCTAATAAGCCAAGTAAAGCAATGTTTCTCATTACGAATGAATTTATTTGATAAAAGTAGATGTTTTTCTTGTAACCTCCACCTTTTTTTAATAGGACTTACTGACTTTTTGTTTTTTCTTAACATGATAAGTAAAATATACCACAAAATAGGTATTGATGCGTATTCGGGAACCCTCTATTTTTGCATCCGTTATTCAAAAGAAAATAATGTACAAATTACCAGACAGTTTACGGCAGGAATTAGACGACTTTGCCGTACAGACAGAGCAGTTTCTGCGCGGCGATATAGAGCCGGTAAAATTTAAGGCCATTCGGGTACCGATGGGCATTTACGAGCAGCGCGAGAACGGGCGGTTTATGTGCCGCATCCGGTGTGCGGCGGGGATGCTTACGCCTGCGCAACTGCGTGAGACAGTGCGCATTGCTATGGAAGAGAACACGTTCCCCATTCATCTGACCACGCGGCAGGAAGTGCAGCTCCATAACCTGACGCTCGACAACATCAACCGCATTGCCGACCGGCTGTACGGGCTTGGGCTGACCTCCCGCGGCGGCGGCGGAAATACCGTTCGCAACATAGTGGCCTCTGACGACGCGGGAATCGCCCCTGACGAGGTGTTCGACGTTACCCCCTATGCTATTGCGCTGACTAACAGGCTGATAGCCGAGCCGGATTCGTGGACGCTGCCCCGCAAATATAAAATAGCGCTGTCGGGCAATGACGCCGACAATGCCGCCGCACTCTTCAACGACCTCGGATTAGTGGCCACCCTCCGCAACGGAGAAAAGGGCTTCCGCGTTTATATCGGCGGGGGCCTTGGCAGCAGCCCGTCCGCAGGCTGGGAATATTCAGATTTCGTTCCCGCCTCCGACGTGCTTTATGTAGCCGCCGCTGTTAAGAAAATCTTTTCTGAAAACGGTAACCGCCGTAACAAGCATCAGGCGCGGTTGCGGTATGTGTTCTACAAGCTCGGCCAGGATGAGGTATTCCGCCTGTTTCGGGAGGCTTTTGACGCACTGAAGCGACAGGGTGGTTATGAGCTTGACCTCAGTACCGTTGAATACAGCCCTGCTGTGAGCATTTCTGCGGCAGTTGACGGCGCCGCTATCAATGATGTGGGTTTCCGCAAATGGCGGCAACGTTATGTGCGGCGGCAGCGGCAGGACGGGGTTTTTGCGGTGGAAATACCGGTAGAGCATGGCGTGGCGTCCCCCGAATTGCTGCTTGACCTGGCCAGCTTCCTCGAACCGCTCGGTAACGACACATTCCGCTTTACGGTGAGCCAGAACATCCTGTTGCGCAACATTCCTGAAGCCGCGCTGTATGACCTCTATTTAATGCTCATCGCCATCCATCCGGATGTTGACCGTCCCCGCATACTTCTCGCGCCGGTGGCCTGTGCGGGCGCTGACACCTGCCGACTGGGGATTTGCCGTGCACGGGGGGCGTCGGCGGCGCTGAAAAAAGCCCTGCGGCAATTGCCTGCCGACACGCTTGACAGCCTGTCAGACTTGCGCATCAACTTTTCAGGCTGTCCCAATTCCTGCGGGCGGCATCAGTCGGCCAACCTCGGCTTCTGCGGGAAGGCGGCACGAAATTCCCGTCTCTATCCGGCATATTACGTGTTTGCGGGCGGTAATGGCGGCGTAGGAACTGCCAAAATGGGCGAGCGACATGGCGAAATCAGCGCCCGCGACCTGCCCGTATTCACCGTCGCTCTGCTACAGTCATGGCTCGATAACCGTGCCAAATACCCCGACTTCAACGACTTTGTCAGCCAAAACCCTGACGAAATAACCCGCCTGCAAGGGCTGTTTCCCGTGCCCTCATTCGATGACGACAAGAACTACTATTTCGACTGGACAGGGCAGGAACTGTTCTCGTTGTCGGGCAAAGGTCAGGCCGAATGTTCGGCGGGCATGTTCGACATGATAGACTTCGACCGCGATTCGTTCCTCGCCATACGGAAGGGGCTGGATGCGTCCGCCGACGAGGCTAAGTTGCTGGCAGATATGGTGTTTCATGCCTCGCGCATGTTGCTGGTAACGCGCGGAATAGAGCCGAAAAACCGCAACGATGTGTTCGGTTCTTTCATTGAGGCGTTCATTGGCGAGGGCTATGTTGACGGCAAATTTGAAGCTGTGGTGAGCCGTGTCAGGCAGGGCGTTTCGCTTGCGGGCAGCCGCGCTCTCGTTGAGGAGTTGGGTGATGCGGTCATTGCGCTGTACGACAGCATGGACGATTCATTACAGTTTACCGGCATAGCAAAGAAGGTGCCAGTTGCTGAGGCGACAGCAACTGAGGCTACGTCGCCTGCGGCACATACGCGCTTCAAAGACCTGCGTGGCGTAATCTGTCCGATGAACTTCGTAAAAACCAAGCTCGAATTAGCCACGATGCAGTCGGGCGATACGCTGGAGATATTCCTTGACGACGGCCAGCCCATTCAGAATGTCCCCGGCTCGGTACGTAACGAGGGGCACACCGTGCTCGAAGAGAGCCGCGTTGGCCCGCATTGGCGGGTAGTGATACGCAAAGCATAATTCGGCGGCGCTTCCGGCACGGTTAGCTGTCGCCGGAGGCGCCCACGAGGGCTTTATAGCTCTTAACATTAATATCATATTTGGCGATGCGCAGCCCCATAACGCGCTCGGTAACTCCCAGCTGCTGGGCGGCATGGGTCAGGTTGCCGTTGTTGGCAATCAGGGCGTCAATAATCATCTGCTTTTCGGCTTTGCCGAGCACCATTTCAAGCGTTCCTTTATGCACTGTGGCTGACGACACGGCAGTTTGCAGTGAGGGCGGCAGATTGTAGGAATGAATTACCTCGTCGGTGGTCATAATCATGGCTCTTTCGATGACGTTCTCCAGCTCACGGATGTTGCCCGGCCATGAGTAGAGCATCAGCAGGTCAAGGGCGCCGCCGGTGATGCGTTTCACGTGCATGTTGTTCTGCTTGTTGATTTTCGCGATGAAGTGGTCGGTCAATATTGTGATGTCGGTTTTCCTTTCGCGCAGGGCGGGAACATATATCGGGAACACATTTATGCGGTAGTAGAAGTCCTCCCGGAAGGCACCGTTTTTCATCATCTCTTCGAGGTTGCGGTTCGTTGCCGTGATAATTCGCACATCGACGGTGATAGTTTTGCTGCCGCCGACACGTTCAAACTGCCGCTGCTGTATAACGCGGAGCAGTTTCACCTGTATCGATGGCGGCACGTCGCCGATTTCGTCGAGGAATATGGTGCCGCCGTTAGCCAGTTCAAAGCGACCGGTATGTGCGCTGTCGGCGCCGGTAAATGAGCCTTTTTCGTGCCCGAACAGTTCGCTCTCTATCAGCGTTTCGGGCAGCGCCGAGCAGTTGACTTTTACGAAGGGCTTCGTGGCACGGGGGCTGGCCTTATGAATAGCCTCGGCTATCAGCTCTTTGCCCACACCGCTTTCGCCGCGAATCATCACCGTACTGTTGGTCGGCGCCACCCGTTCCATGAGCTGGTAGAGGTCGTGCATAAGCGACGAGTTGCCAATGATGTTGTCGGGTTTTACCGGCTTCTCCGAGCGCAGACGGCTGTTCTCGCGCCGCAGCTCTTCGAGTTCCTCAATATGTTTCCGATGTATGGAAACATTCTTGCCGATAAGGGTTCCGATAATGCCGAGAAACTGGATGTCGTAAGCAAAATCGATGTCATTATGGTGCTCCTTGTGGATACTCAGCGTTCCTACCGGCTCGTTCTTTATGATAACGGGAACACACAGGAACGCCATTGTCAGGTCGTCAGCGCCTGTTTTCTTCACCCCCGTTTTATTGAGGAACCGTTTCTCCTTTGAGATGTCGGGAATGACCACCGGCTCGCCGGTCTCCACGACGTTGCCAATAACCCCTTCCCCGACTTTATATGTGCCTTTACGTTTCTCGTCATCGGTAAGTCCGTGCGAGGCGCTGACCATTATTTTCCCCTGATTGTGGTCAACGATGGTCATCATACTGTATTTTGCGCCGAAAAAACGGCACACCTCTTCCATCAGCGCTTCCAGATTGTCATACAGATTATCGCTGTGGCTTATCAGGTTACTGATGTTCACCAGAAACTCCATGTCAGTTTCCAGATAGCAGTTTCTCCTCCTTCTTTCACAAAACATAGTTACAACTTCTTATTACCTTTATCAATTCGATTACAAAGATAATAGTTTTGTGTCAGTTCATAACGAAAATGACCTGAAAACAGTCTCGACAGATTGAAAAATTAACTATTATTTTTCATTTTGTTCGAGAAGCAGCACATCATCGGCCGAGAGTTCTGTTTTATTGGTCAGGGCTATATGGCGGATTTTTTGCAGCAGGGTATTAATTTTCCGGTCATCCGCAGCGCGGTTATGCAGTTGCAGCAGGTTGACAAGTGCGGCTTTGCCGGAATGTTTGCCGAAGACGGTTTCGGAGGCGGCCCTGCCTACGGTCTGGCCGTCGTATGGCTGAAATGCCAGCGTTGAAGCGATGGTTCCGTGTGCGTGGATGCCCGATTCATGGCTGCATGCCCAGCGTCCGCTCACCGGCTTCATCTCCGGCACCGGACGTCCCGATACCTGCGACACATAGCGGCACAGGTCATGCAGACTGTTAACGGCATATTTCCTGACGCCGAAGCGCTGCTGCAGAAATACGATGATTTCTTCAAGTGCAGCATTGCCGGAGCGCTCACCAAGCCCGTTGACGGTGGCGCTCAGCGCGGTGGCGCCCGTCTGCCAGGCTGTTATTGCGTTGGCAGTTGCCATCCCGAAATCGTTGTGCGCGTGGAAGTCAAGCTGCAATTCGGGATGCCGTTGCCGTATTCCTGTAATAAGTTCTGCCGTTTGCAGCGGAGCGAGCACTCCCACAGTGTCGGCGATGCGGACACGCCGGACTTGGCATTGAGAGACAATAGTAAAGAAGTTGTTAAGACTGTCGGGTGAGGCTCGTCCTGCATCCTGTGCCCCCACGCTTACGTATGGGAAATGCCGTCGCGCCTGTTCAACGGTTTGAGGAAGGGTTTCGGCAATCCATTGTTGACTTTTGTTCATAACTGCGAGCTGTATTTCGGAAACAGGGAACGCAATATGCACTCCTTCGGCTTCGGTCTGCGCCGCCGCTTCAATGTCGTCAGCACGGGCACGGCACCATACCGACACGCGGGCACACAGCCGCAACCGTGCAATACGGCGGATTACGGCACATTCATCGGCGCCCATTGCCGGAATACCTGCTTCGATTTCGTCAATGCCCAGCTCGTCAAGCCGTTGGGCGACCGCGACTTTCTCCGCGGCAGAGAACGCCACCCCCGGCGCCTGCTCGCCGTCGCGAAGTGTCGAATCAATCAGCCATATCATGCAATAAGATATTCCTCAACGGCCTTGCCTTCTTCGAGGGCGTCAAGGATTTCTTCCAGCTTGTCTGTGGTTACACCGCCATACCAATAGTTGTTGGGCTGAATGACCACTATCGGCCCCTGACTGCATACGCTCATACAAGCCGTGGTGGTTACTACAGCATCAATACCCCTGTCGGCACATTCCTCTGTGAGGTACTGCAGGAACGACACCGCGCCCTGCTTGTTGCAAAAGCCCTGTGCATCCCCCGCAACGCGGTAGGAATTGCACACTAAAATCGTATAATCCGGTTTCTTCATGTGAGATAGATTTTTGTTACCGGATTCGCTTTCTCAAAATGTGTGCCATTTTGCCGATAATGTAAAATAAATATTTGTAAAACACTGTGATACAAATATTTATAATCGCAACATTCTCAATGACTGCTGAAATATCTTTCATAAATGTAGGAAAATGAGGCTCTTTCTTACAAAAATGTAAGTTTCTGAAAAATAAAATATTCGTATAATATCCTGATTTCGCTATATGTGCCGTCAGGCACATTATGTTGGTAGAACCAAACGTTAGCGCTATCTCTGTGTGCCGTCAGGTACGCAATATGAGATTTTCCGCACATTCTGTCCCTACGCGGACGGTGGCAAGGTGAGGCATAATGTTTTCTACCAACATTTTGTCCCTGCCTGGACAGGTCTTTTCCGGTCAGCGCTCAGTTCGGGGAGAAGTTCTATCAGAAAATGGTTACGTTTGTTGGCAATTTCAAGGGCGAAAGCTGCCCTGCTTCCACGCACGACGGCTTTTCTGTAACGTTCCGGTGCGTGGTTGACGACGAGGTGTGGTCGTTGGAATACGACAATCTTCCTGTCGGCTATTGTCGGTTGCTTGCGGAGATGTGCTGCAAAATTCTTGAAGAGTTAAAGAAAGGCAACTTTAAGGAGTCGATGTATTTGCCATTACTGTAAGGATGGCGGCAGAAGCGGACATCTCCTGCGGTCAGTCTTTTTGCCATTTCCCGCCGGTGTAGTGGCCTTTGGCAGAGGTCCCGTCCGTATAATAGAATGTTCCGGAGCCGTTGAAGTTGCCATTTTCGTCATCGCTCCATGTGCCTTCATAGCGGCGTCCATCTTCCCACGTTATTGTGCCGTTCCCGTAATGCCTGTCGTCTTTATACCGGCCGCGTTCGGTGCGTTTGGAGGCTGCAAAATAGTTGACTCCCTGTCCGTGTCGGCCATTGTCGTTCCATTCGCCTTCATACCAGTCTCCGTCTGCCCATTCCATTCGTCCGCGTCCGGTGCGGCAATTATCTTTATATTGGCCGCGGTCGGTGCGTTTATGTGTGGCATTGTAGCAGATTGCCTGCCCGTTAAGGCCGCCGTCCGCCCAATTTCCGTCCGCCCAACTTCCATTTGAGTAGAAATATTTGCCTTTGCCATGCGGCTTTCCGTCTTTCGTTTCGCCGACATAATAGCCGTCGTCGAAATCGAGGCGTTGTGAAGCTGTGGATTTCGCTGGCGGCTTTGTTGTAGCGTTGGGGGCGGGGGCTTGGGGCGCCGTTTTTTGTTGCGCCGGACGCGGCCCCGTGGGACGGCGGCTGGCCGTGCTCTCTGCGGGCACGGTAATCTGCGGAATTTGCGCGGTAATCTCTTCGGTGAAATCGGTATTTCCCGGCAGGAAAATCGAAATTAGCAGCGTTACGGCAATCAGTGCCGCCGGTATCCACACCGTAACTATGTAAGGATTTGTCTCATAGGCATTTATCCGTTCAAGACTGCGGATGCCACTGAATATTGTAAGAAATTTGGACACTAACCAGCCAGTCATAAGAGTAATGAGCATGATAATCAGGTTCATGTTCAGCACAAAAAGTACTGCCGGAAGCATGGCTGCCAAAGACAGAACAGTTGTGGCTATGTCACGTCCATAATAGCTTTGATAGGGATATTGTTTGTCCACATCAACTGATGTTCCATTAGCAGACTCGAAAGCGTTAGTCATTCTTCTCTCGTCCGCTTCTTTTTGATAGAACTGTTGCTGGACAGATGATTTTGCACAGCAAAGAACCACAACATTAGTGTCTTTGAGCATCATGTAGAGGGTGAAAATGACAATGAATATGAGGCTGACATGCAGATTGGGTGTCCGCAGGTGATATGAGTTTTTGATAATATCAATAATATTGCTGTCGGCCAGTCCAAATGCAATGAGTGTATGTATATTTTCGGCGGCCGGTACAGCGATAACTAAAAACATGAGGCAGCAGACAATGGCAACAAACCAGTTGGCTAATACCAGGCCGAACAGCAGTAACAGTTTGCCCTTGCGATAACCGCCGGATTTTGTCTTCCATATTACGAATGACAGCAGAAACAGCATGGCCATGACCGCAAATGCCGCATACAGCAGCGAACCGCACAGCCGCAGCAGGCCGATTGCCGCCTTGTATGGCAGCTTGAAAAATGCTTTAAACCAGAACGAGTCAGAGGGACGGACGATTTTGACGAGCAATTCTTCCGTATTTTTGATGAAAGTAGTTATTCCCAATTTCCGCCATTTGGATGTGCTTTGGGTAACTTTTGCCATCTGCAAGGCCAACCCGAACATTCTGATTACAGCCGAATCGGGCGATGCGGCATACCGTTGCTGGGCGTCCAAATAGTATTTGCCGGGGTAAAGCTGGTACTGTCCGGCTAAGAAATCGAAGTCTTTTCCGACCCGCATTTGTACTAATGCCGGGGTTTGGGAAGCTATGACGAGCGCCCCCTGTGTGCGGAAATCCTTTATTTGGTCGGCGAGTTCCGCGAATATGCTGTCGGCATACTGAATGACCCGTTTTTGAGGTATTGCATTGACAGTATAAACTATCGGCAGCAGGTTGTCCGGTCGCTTACAGTTGGTCAGTGCTTGTGCCGTTGTCGGGCTCAATAATCCGGCATTATCGCGCACAGTGCCGCTGTAGTTTTCATATCCGCCGGTTCCGCTACAGGAAACAAGCAGCAGAATAATTGCTGCGGGTAACAGTTTGTGCATGAAGTTGTTCTGCAATGTCATACTGTGCTGTGGTCAGTCTTTTTGCCATTTGCCGTTTATGTAGCGTCCTTTTACGGCTGTTCCGTCGGGAAAGTAGAGTGTGCCGATGCCGTTGAGTTTGCCCTGCTCGTCATCGCTCCAGGTACCTTCATATTTGTGGCCATCGTCCCAAGTCATTACCACGTGGCCGTAGCGTCTGTCGTCTTTATACTGGCCGCGGTCGGTGCGCTGGGTTTCATTGTTGTAGTATGTGCCTTGTCCATGGCGTCCGTGGTTGTTCCAGTCGCCTTCATACCAGTCGCCGTTTTCCCATTCCATGCGGCCGCGTCCCACGCGGGAGCCGTTATCGTATTCGCCTTTGTCGGTGCGCTTCTGGTCGGCATAATATTGGGTTGCCTGACCGTATAGCCCGCCGTCAATGTAGTTTCCGTCAACCCAGTTCCCATCGTTGTAGAAATATGTGCCTTTGCCGTGCGGTTTGCCGTCTTTTGTTTCGCCGATAAAAAAGCCATCGTCGAAATCATACCGTTGCGGGCCGTCAGGCACCTCGGTCGAATCAGAGGCCGGCGTTTCAGGCAGGTGTGTTGAGCCGTGCTGTGCCGGAGCAGACGTCGTGTTCCGGCGGGTTGAGGTGCCGTTGCAGGATGCAAGGAACAGTGTAATTGCTGCGAATAGTAGTTGTTTGTACATACCGTTAAATCCAAGTTAGTTTCAGTTTTTCGAATATTTCTTTCCTGCCGCAAAGAAAGGTAAAAAAATGATATGTTTCACCTTTCAGGCAAGAAAAAGGCTCTTTTTTAAATAATTATGACAGGAGAGCGCCTGTGAGCTATTTTTATGAACTCAGTTTGCAGGCTATCCAATGGTTTTGTTCTATGTGGAGTTCTTTTTGCAGGGACAGTTGGGTGGCACGGGCGATGACGTCGGGCAGGTCGTCGGCATAGAATCCGCTGACGAGTATCAGTCCTTCCTGGGTGAGGCAGGCGGCGTATGCGGGCAGGTCGGCGATGATGACGTTCTTCTGGATGTTGGCTATTATCAGGTCGAACCGGCGCTGTTTTGGGAGCATGGAGGCGTCGCCCTGTACAACGTGCATGTTGTGGATGTTGTTCAGGCGGGCGTTTTCGGTGGCGCTTTTCACAGCTCTTTCGTCGTTGTCGATAGCGGTAATATTGGAGGCGCCGAGCCGTGAGGCCAACATGCCGAGTATGCCGGTTCCGCAGCCCATGTCGAGTACGTTTTTATCGCGCAGGTCAAGCATGAGCAGCAGCTCGGCCATCAGCAATGTGGTCTCGTGATGTCCGGTGCCGAAAGCCATGTTCGGTTCAATCACGAGTTCGTGGCGGGCTTTGGGAAAGTGGGTATGGAACGGGGCGCGAATCACAAGAGAGTTACCAATAGCGACGGGTGTGAAGTAGTTCTTTTCCCATTGCTCATTCCAGTTGATATTTGGCGGCTGTTCGGAGCGGTATTCGACTTTAAATTGTGCATTCCGGATGATTTCCTGCAGTTCTGTTTCGTCAATAACGGCGGTGGTGTAGGCATACAGGGCGCTGTCGTCTTCCTCAAAGGCGTCGAAGTTGAGCAGGGCGAGCCATGCGGTCAGTATTTCGCGGTTTTCGGGGGTGTCGGGTGCTGTTGTAAAGATATAAGTCATTGTATATTAGGGTATTAATAATACTGTTATTGAAAGTTTCGTTCTTTTTTGATGGTTTCGTAGGCCTCGTTAACGCGCTGGAATTTTTCTTTGGCGGCGCTCTGTATTTCCTCGCCGAGGTAGCTGACTTTGTCGGGGTGGAATTTCATTGCCATAGTCCGGTAGGCGCGTTTTATGTCGTCAATGGATGCGGACGGGCTGATTCCCAGAATTTTGTATGCCGAATCGGTGTTTTTGACGTACATGTTCAGGATAGCGGCGGTGTCGTCCGGCGATAAGCCTATTGTTGCGGCCATGAACATCAGCAGTTGCTGTTCGTTCTCGCTTATGCTGTTGTCGGCGACGGCGATTCCGTAGAGGAAATGTACTAATTGCAGGCGTGCTTCGTAGTCCATGTTGGCATGGATTTGGCGGCACACGTCGGCGACGGGGATATTTTGTTTGAGCAGGTCGCGCAACATCCGTAATGCTTCGGTGGCGGTGGCGTCGCCGAACCAGCGTCGGAAGCAAGTTTTAACGTAGTCTAATTCCGACTTCATAACTTTGCCGTCAGCTTTCATTACTGCGGCCACCAGCACGAGCAGGCTTGCCACATAATTGCCGGTAACAGCGCTGTTGGCGGCGCCGCCGAGCTGTTTCAGCTTCTGTGGCGACAGCATGTTTCCGAGGGCGAAGCCAATAATCATGCCGATAGGGCCGAAGAACGCCAGGCCGAGACCGGCGCCAATCCATTTTGCTAATTTTTCCATGTCGTGAGGGTGTTATGCAGTTCGAGCAGTTCGGGGATGAGCAGATGGCGCTCGTCGTTGCGGATGACAAAGTCGGCCAATTCTGACTTTTGTTCGTCTGGCCATTGATTTTCTATTCTGCGCAGGACTTCTTCGCGGGATATTCCATCGCGTTGCATCACGCGGCTGATGCGCAGTTCTTCGGGGGCGGTAACGAGGATGTTGCAGTCCATAACTTCATTGAAGCCCGATTCGAAGAGTATTGCGGCTTCGTGCAGCACGTATGGGGCCTCCTGCTCGTCCGCCCATTGCAGGAACTGCCGTTTCACCTCCGGATGGAGTATTTTGTTCAGCATTGCGAGCAGTTCGGGGGCCTGGAACACCGCGTCGGCGATTTTCCTGCTGTTAAGTCTGCGGTCGGGCAGGAACGCCTCGTTACCGAACAATGCGATGAGGCGGGGACGCGCCACCGTCTCGGCAACGCGACGCGCTTCCCTGTCGGCATAGAACACGGGGATTCCAAGAGTTTCAAAGAACTTGCAAATGAGGCTCTTCCCGCTGCCTATTCCGCCTGTAATACCTGTTTTTAGCATCAATAATTAACGTTTGTCTATTTCAAATTTTAAATGTTCTTTCAATACACCGTTAGCGTGGCGGTAGTAGTGCCCCCGCAGGTCGGCGGCATAGTCTTCCATGATTTTGCGTCCCAATCCGTTCCTGTCGCCGACCTTGAGCAGTGCGCGGGCGAGGAATATCTCTTTGAGGGAGGCGTTTCGGGTGGATGTATCGGTCTGGTCGGGGACAACCATTTCCAGCGCTGTTTCGATGTCGGTCATGGCGTGTCCCTGCATGTCCGGTTGTTGCAGCAGCCCGTATAATATCGGGGCGGCCTTGTCGCTGCCGATTGATTCGCAGGCCACTGCTATTGCGCGGAAGTGGGAGAACGTGTTTTGAGGGGTCAGCATTTCGGCCAGCCGAATGATGGAGGGCAGCGCTTCTTCCTTTTTGCAGTAGCCCAGCGCGATAATGAGGCTGTCTAAATAGCTCATGCTATGGCCGAACTGCCCCATGCCGCGGAAATTCCAGCCGGCATCCCACTTGTCGAAAGCATCGATGGCTTTTTTCAGCGTCTCCCAGCCAATGGGATTTTTCATGAATCCGAGGATGCGGGCATAGACTAATTTATCTTCTTCTTTTGTGGCAGCGCGGTATCGCTCTTCCAGCAGCGGCATTGCTCTTTCGGGTTGCCACAGCAGTAATTCGAGGCCGTCAAGGTTGTTTACCACATCAAAGGAGGCTTTCCGCAGCTGCTCGTCGGTGGGCGGGAAATTGTCTTTGGCATCAAGCAGTTCCGGGGTCAGCGAGCCGATTTGCACCAATTCTTCCTGTAGAGGACGCAGGTTTATGTGGCGGATAAGCTGGCCGTTCTGGTTGGCTTGTGCGGCGGCGAATCCCACAGCATAGCCCTGATTCTGCAGGCACGGCTGCATGCGGATGACCGGCATGGCGTCGCGGTCGGCGCTGGCGCCAAGTCCGGTAACGATGATGCCTTCCAAGCCCTGTGGCAGCAGCGCCCGAAATGGCACGTATGCCTTCACGCCCATGCCGCTGTGGGCGGGCGGCTTCATCGAAAAGAACGGATGTTCGGTAAAACCGTGCGTGTCAAACGAACTGTAATGTATGGAAATCACGTCCGGATAGGTGCGGTGGTTATACACGTCCAGCACTTGCACGGTGAAGTCGCCCACAATACGCCGCCTCTCACGGGTCTGCGGAATCTTGCCGAGGTCGAACTGGTCGGCATATTTTTTCTTTGCCTGAACGAAGGTGCGCCACACGTCAATGGCGTCGGTGTCGTCAATGAACGTCCAGTCGGTATTATTATAGAAGTCATTGGGCTTTCGCGGGGGGAGTCCGGCGCCCTGTACGGCCACAGTAGAGCCGTCGGTATAGCTGTATCCGGCGCCCGCTACGACAGCGATGTCGGCGCTGCCGGTGGAATCGACCACCGTATGTGCCAGCACGACGCCGCGTCTAAAGGGGGTTGCAACGACCACACCTTTCACCTGATTGCCGTCCACGAAGGCGCCGCATCCCAATACCCCATACCAAATCTCGCCGCCGGCTTTTCGGATTTCGCGGCGGAACCATTCGGTTTTCCAGTCGAAGTTCCATTCTACATCGTTCTTTTTTTGGCGGGAGTTGTCGCCGCCGATTGCACGGACGCCCGCATCGACTTCGCGGGAGAAGCCTTCGCGGTATCCCCAGAAGTAGCGTCCTATGAGGCCGGCGGTCATCATTCCGCCGAGGTCGTGCAGGTATTCTAACAGCAGAGTTTTTGCGCCTTTACGGGCCGCGCCGATGCCCACCGGAGCGCCCGCCGTACCGCCCCCAACGACCACTACGTCATAGATGCCCAATACAGGTAGGGCCGTGTCGCCCGCGCTGACTGTGTCCAAGTTCAGCGATGCGCGGATGCCGTCAAGCTGTTCCCGCACGTCGCCCGCATAATCGCTGCCGACGCGGAGCCCTTTCACAGTAATACTGCCAAAACAGGTCCGCTTTTTCGCCCGCACGGCAGCCTCCTCACCGATGCGGTCGCCTACAGCAATCATGGCGCCCGGCTGTAAATACTGCGCCGCGGTGTCGCCCGTCAGTGCGGCAAGGCCTGACAATACATATAAATTATTGACCTTGCGCGGCATAAATGCCTCAATATCAATCTTATCAGGAGTGATATACTGATTTATTGTCCGTATTCCTGCAATATGTTCATGCGGCACAAATGCCGGGCGTTCTGACGATTCCACTTGCGCCGCATCCCATGTTTTGTCGCGTATGGCCTGCTCGGTCTGCGACCATGTTGTCATGTCGTCTTTCCAGCTGTCGAAATATTCGGTTTCCCAGACAGGGTAATTCTTTTTGTCTATTGTCAGCTCGTTGGGCAGCCGTTTTGCGCCGTCCACGTTGCTGTTGCCCACCGAAATCCACGTGAAACGGGTCGGTTCCTGACGTGTACGGAAGGTGGCATTGGTGAGATGCGTTACTGTCCCGTAAGGTGTTGCATCGATGACGGTTTTGGCTTTTACGGCCTGTCGCCCGGAGCGGTTAACCATCACCACGCCTGTGATTTCCTGTCGCCCGTCCACCAGAATGTCGGTAACTATTGACGAATACAGGAACATCACCTTATTCTGCAGTAGCGCCTCGTCGAGAGTTTTTTTGATGTGCATGGGGGTGGCAAAGCCATCATCGCCGAACAGCGTGTGTTCGAGGGGATGAAATTCGGGCTGCCCCGAAGGACGCCACAGTTGAAACGTGGCACACAAGTCCTCGCCCAGATAGGGTTCGGCGCTGAGCAGTAACACCTTTGCGCCCGTCTGTGCTGCTTTGGCCGCCGCGGCAACTCCCGCTGTCGAGCCTCCCACAACGACCACATCCACATCGAAAATTAGCGGCAGGCTGCGTTTCGACTGCCGCACATATTCCTGACCCTTCGGATATGTCCATCCACTAAGCCCGCCAAGCGACAGTATGGCCGCCCCCGCAGATGTGCCGCATATAAAATCTCTCCTTTTCATGCTGTATTTTTTTATTTTCTCTTTACTTTACCGCTTCCGCGAAACATCCTGCAAAGTAACTGAAAAAAATGAAATAACCGATGAAAGTGGGAAAATAATACTCAGGTATTACTTTTTTTGTTACCTTTGCAAATTAATTATACTTACTTCAACAGAAAGCAAATATTTACTGTTCTGAAATTATGTTCTTTAAAAGTAGAATTTTTAGCAGAGTTTTAATAGCGCTGTTTCTTCTCGATGCGGGATGCGCATCCGAGAAATCGGTTTTACGAGCCACCTCCGAGCCTGAAGAAAAAAATACAGACGACGTCAAAGAGGCTGCTGTCGGCGACGAGTGGAAACTCGTGTGGGAAGATAACTTCGATGGCGAGAGCCTCGACCCCAAAAAATGGCGCAGAATTGGCGACACGCGAAATTCGCGGTGGGTTTCCGACTGGAACCGCTATATGTGCGACCACGACACGCTGTTCGGACTGAGCAACGGCAAACTCATCCTTCGCGGGATGAAGAACACGTTCATCGCTGACGATGCGCGTCCTTACTTAGTTGGCGGCGTTGAGACAAACACGTTGCAGGGCTTTCAGCAGGGACGCCTTGAGATACGCGCCTATTTAGGCTGCGCACAGGGGGCATGGCCCGCTTTCTGGCTGATGCCTTTCAGCGGTACAAATGCTCCGGGATGGCCTGTCGGCGGCGAGATAGACATCATGGAACACCTCAATTCAGAGGATATAATCTATCAAAGCCTCCACTCAAACTATATCGACAGGCTGAAACTGCGCGAACCTGTTCCTAATGCCCACGTGCCTTTCGACCGCAACCGCTACAACACTTTCGGCGTAGAGCTGTATCACGACAGTCTGCGCTTCCTCGTCAACGGTGCAGTAACCCGCACCTATCCCCGTATTGAGACAACCGAAGAAGGACAGTTCCCCTTCGACGACTACCCCTTCTTCCTGATGCTCGACATGCAGCTCGGCGGCTCTTGGGTGGGCGAAATCAAACCCGAAGATTTGCCGGTGGAAATGTATATTGACTGGGTTAAATTTTATAAAAAAGAAAAATAATTATCCCGATATCTTAATGGCCTGCTAAGGACACAATGTTGGAAGAGAACTGTCCCGTCAGGAACGGAATGTAATGACAACACCCACATTGCGTACCTGACGATACGCAGGAATCGCGGAATCATTGTTCTACCAACAACATACTGTGCCTGACGGCACGTCTTTTGCCACATGGGTGTATTATACGAGTAATTAAAAAAAGGAGTAAGTATGGGATATTGAAAAATTCACTACTTTTATACTGACATTTGAAACAATAAGTGCCATGCGAAAAAGGAATAACATACGCGAAATCCCGTCTGTTTTCGGCTACAGACCGGAACAGAACTGCCGGACAAAACCGCTGACCGGCATCGGCTACCTGCTTTTTTCGGAGAGCAGTCTCTCTGTGTCCCGACAGACTGTTTTGCGGTCATATAAGCACAAAGTCAGCATGAATAAAGGACTTTCACCATCTTCATTAACGAAGCTCATTTATATATACGGCCCGTCATTGATAAAATTTAACAGAAAAATAATATGCGGCATTGTGTTTGTATTTCTTTTACAGCTACCTGCCTGTGAAATCATTCCCAACGGAGAATCAACGAATCTGTATTTCAAGGCTTGGCGCATGAATACTACTTATTTGTATTATTTAAAAATTCACGAGCATATCCTTGATGCCCGCAGTTACTGGAGTTTGGATGGCACTGATTCGATTCAGGGAATAACATTCGGTAAATTTGGATTTTCTGTGATAACCTCCGACAGTGTCTATTTCAACAGTGCGCCGTATTATTATAGCGCTGAACCGCCGTACAACGAGAGAATACCTGTCCTTGAAGCTCAATTGGACAAAAGTTTTCATACCAAATCTGATATGGTGCGTATTAATTACCTTGTTAATGGCGTCAGCAATTTTGTGATAACTGCCGACAAAACTCTGTTTGGTATCCCTGCCGGACAATCCTTAAACAGGCATATCATAATCCATCAGTTTGACCCTGACTTTATTGCCAGCAGCATATCGAAAACTCTGATTTCGGGATTTTACGACAAGAAGCCCGTAAAAATTGACGAGTGGCTAAGTCTGAAACCGCTTGGCAGTTACGACATGACTTTTTATTTCGATTCGTTGCCGGACGAGCTGCCTCAGGAAGTATGCTTTACCGTAACGCTGACCACTGACGAGGGCGAGGTGTGCAGCTATACCAGCGTCCCGCTGTTATTAAAAAAGGACTGAGTATGAGGAAAAGAATACATTTATTGAGCTGTTTATTTTTGGTGGCGTCGTGTGCAAGCGACATTCCCTTTACGGGGCTGGAGCGCGGGGCGGTGCCGGTGGTAAACGGGCTGTTGACACCCGACACGGTGCAGGTGTTGAGCCTCACCCGCAGCTCGTCATCAGAGCAGGGGTGGGCGTTTGCCGAGATTGCGGAGGCCGATGCAGTACTCTTTGAAGACAGCGTTGAAGTGGGGCGGTATGTGCGTGAGAGCTATGAGCGCTGGGTGCTGCATTTTACGCCGACCGCTGGAAAGCGTTACCGGCTTGCTGTACTGCTGCCTGACGGCACGACGGTGTCGGCTGAAACCCGTATGCCGGAAGAGTTCCCTGTTGACGGGCTGAGCGATGACGAATATCACCGCGGCTTTCGGCAGGGGCAATCCCTATGGCCATGCTGGTTCTTTGCCTTGCAGTCGGATTCCGTGTTCTTCTGGTTTACCGACAACAGCAGAGTGCGGTTAGTAGAGAACATCGGTACAAATCATCCGGCAGTGGACGCTTTCAACCTGTTTGGCAGCATGACGGAAGTGTCGAAAGACCTGATGTTTGCGGCCCACCGATTCTGTGGAGTTTGTTATTGAGACCGGCGCACTGTTACATGCGGCGTTTTATTTCCGGTCGGCGTCGGAAGAATATGACCGCTATATGAAGACGTCGTGCCGGAAAATGCAGCTGTATCACAGCGAAAGCGACCCTGTTCAGTGGTTTGACGAGACGGTAGTATATTCCAATATTAATGGCGGCGTCGGGATTTTTGCCGCTTATAATGACGTGATTTTTTACAGCAATGGCGACATTCCCGTTCCCGAATAGTTTGGCAGCCATATTGTTAATGGCGCTTCCGCTGACCGGACTGGCGCAGCGGGTTGATACCACAAAGGTGTATCATATTGACAGTGTGGAGATTTCCGGAGAACGGCGGCTTCGGCAGAACAATGTCTATCATTATGACATCCGGCAGTTGCGGGGCATAGTGTCGCCGCTTGGTGAGGCGGACGTTCTGCGCTACATATCCACGTTGCCGGGGGTATCCCAGGGGATGGAAGGCAGCCTCAGCGCCTTTGTCCGCGGCGGCAGCAGCGGCCATAACCGCTATGAGCTTGACGGTGTGCCGGTTTATGGAACTACCCATCTGTTCGGCTTCCTGTCGGTGTTTCATCCCGACATTGTGAAGGATGTGAGTTTCCGCATGGGAGGGTTTCCGGCGTCGTCAGGCAATACGTTAGCATCACTGACGGAGATTAACACTCCCGACTGGCCGCAAAAGAGTGGCAGTTTTTCGCTGTCGCCCTTCCTTATTGGCGGCAGTCTGCAAAGCAACACCAATACCTATCAGCGCAGCATAGTGATGGCGGTGCGGTGGGCGCCTTTGCGGGCGATATATAAAGGCATCCGCAAGGCTGTAAATTCTCCCGAAGACGAGCGGAACAACTACGACGACTTTAAGCCGGATATAACTGACTTTTTTGTGAAACTTAACATGGGCGACAGCCTCAACCGCTATGCTCTGAGCTTCTATTCCAGCAACGATTATCTGCGTCTGCGCTTCGATGTCAATGCTTTCGCGCTGAATTGGGGAAACAGGATTGCCCGTTTCGGATGGAACCATATTCAGTCGGCCACAACTGCATGGAACACAATTATTTACTACAATAATTTCTATTCAGGTCAAAATATGGAGACATGGACAATGGCGAAGAAAGATTCCGAGTTGCGGCTAAAATCGTCGTTAAATGAGTTCTCTGCGAAAACGGAAGTGAATATCCGTCGCGAGCTGTCGTCTGTGAAAATAGGGGTTGAGGAGACATACCGGCATTTCCGGCCATTAAGTCAGCGGCATATCACCAACGGCGATGCCGTGGTACAGGATAATGCGGCGGGCGCCAACGTGCTGTCGGCTTATGGGGAGCTGCGCGGGCAGTATGAGCAGATGCAGTTTATCGGCGGACTGCGCGAGAATCTGTATATTACACGGGGCAGCCGTCCGGCATTGCTCACCGACATTCATCTGACGCTTACTCGGCGGCTGGCGCCGATGTTCGGGGTATCGGCAAGCTATGACCGGCTGTCGCAGTTTCATCACGTGCTGGAGGGCTTGCCTGTGGGGTGGTCGCTCGACCTGTTAGTTCCGGCCGGCGACGGGCACCGCCCCTCGGTAGCCAATCAGCTGTACGGGGGCGCATTTATGAACCTGGATAAACTAAGTCTGTCGGGTGGTGTGTATTTCAAGTATTTAAAGCATCTGCAAAGTTATATTAATCCGACCTATTTCTTCGATAAAAACACTGACTGGGCGGAAGAAATCGCTGAAGGTACAGGACGCAGTTACGGGCTGGAATTTCGTGCCGAAAAGTCTGGAGACCGCTTTACGGGGGCGGTGTCATACACGCTGTCGAAGACTGACCGGCATTTCAATGAAATCAATGGTGGGCGGCGTTTCCCGTTCAAGTTTGACCGGCGGCACATCCTGTATGTGTCAACGGGTTACCTTATACGGCGGACAGCCCGTAATGAGCGGCGGTGGGATGCGGCCGTCTCGCTTAGCTCAGGGCATCGCATGACGCTGCGGGAAGCGTGGTATCAGGGAACGCCGCCGCCATTCTGGGAAAGCATCCCTTCCGGCGCCGCCTCTCCTCACGAGGCAGAGAACGCCTGGACGCGACAGCTGATGACAGACGTTAACGGCTATGCCATGCCTGCATATTTCCGCACCGACCTGTCGTATGTCATCCGAAAGCCCCGCCGCAGGCATGAACGGCAGTTCTCCTTCGGCTTTTACAACCTGCTGAACCGCAAGAATGTGTATCTCATCTATCGTGAAGATGCACAGTGGCGGCAACTGTCGCTGCTGCCAATTATTCCCACATTCCGGTGGAGTATCCGGTTTTAGCGGTGGAACATTTATCCGCCTCCTGTCCAAAGGCGAGAGGAGTTATACCGCATTTGAACAGTGAACCATAGAACAGCTCAATCCCTCAATCTAATGTACGTATCACTTCTTTGCCGAATGATTTGTTGACTAATTTGCGATTTCGGGGGCGATATGTACCTTCGTTCATTTCGCGCAGAGTTACGTTGCAGAACAGCCGGAACATGCGCTGTTCCTGTGTTTCGTCTTTATAGAACGTCGTCCATGCGTATTCGTAGAGTTCCTGCAGGCGGTCAGCGCTGAAATGTTTGGGATGGAACACCACCTGTCCGGCGTTATAATGGTTCCAGTCGAAGTCGAAAATTCTGCCCTGTCTGAGCAGGTCGTCGTAGCCTTTTGTATGCGGGAAGGGGGTCATCACGGTAAATTCGGCTAAGTCGAGGTCTATTTCGAGCAGGAAGTCGATGAGGCGCCGGATGTCGTCTTCGGTTTGGTTATCAAGTCCCAGCAGTATTGTTCCCTCGACGCCGATTCCGTTGTCGTGATAGCGCTTAACGCGCTCGCGGATGTAGTCGGAGGTGTCATATACTGCCTGATATACGTACCATGCTCCGGCTTGTGCGGCCATGTCGAGCACCTGCGGGTCGTCTTCGATGGTGTGTGAAATCCACTTTTTTTTGAAGGGGCGCATTTCTTTGAAGAGCTGCATTTCCCATTCTTTGTTTTGTGCCAAGGAATTGTCAACGACGAACAGGCGGTTATTGTCGATTGAGGCGAGTTCTTCCACCACCTTATCGAGCGGGCGGGGGCGGAATGTGCGTCCGCCGAGGTATGCCACTGCGCAGGGATAGCAGCTGAAGCGGCATCCCCGTGAGGCGTGGAAGAGGTCCACCATTTGGACGCCCTTGTGGTTGTAGAGGTCGCGCTTGTAGAGGTCGCGGCGGGCCGGCCCCACTGATTCTATTGGCGGCTGTTGAGCCATGAAATTATATACTTTTTTCAGTGCGCCATGTTGCCAGTCGTCGAGCAGTTGTTCCATTCTGTTTTCCGCCTCGCCTAAGAATATCGCGTCGGCATGTTCCATGGTTTCTTCGGCATGCAGCATGGTGGAGATACCGCCAAAAATCACCTGTTTGCCGCGCTCGCGGTAGCGGTCGGCGATTTCCCATCCGCGTTTCACCTGTGTTGACAGCATCATGGAGATTGCCACAAGGTCGCACTCGTCAGCGAAGTTAATAGCTTCCACGTTCTCGTCGGTGAAATCCACGTCCACGTATGCAGGCAATGTGGCGGCGAATACGGCGGGGCCGTGCGGCGGCAAATTAAATGTAGTTTGCCCCTTCAGTTTCTCCCACCCGGGATAAATCAATTTGAGTTTCATTCGTTATGCTGTTTATTTTTTCTATCAGACTGTTCATCCCCAGCAGTTCCGAGCAGGTGTGGATGGCCGTGAGCGGGACGCCCAGTATTCCGTGCAGGTTGACGTTCTGGCCGCTAAGCAGCAGGTTGTTCAGCTTGGTGCGTACCGGAATATGCGAGAGCGCAATATTTTCGCAGTCTTTTTTCACCCCATACAGAGAGCCGTCTTTCTGGTTCATATAATCGCGGATGGTGAGCGGCGAGGCGCTGTAAACGCTTTGGATACAGCGTCCTGCGCCCGGGAATATACGCTCTAATTTGTCGAGTATTGCCGCTTCACAACGGCGTTTAAAGGCCTCATATTCGGTGCCCCGTTTGCCCACAGTGGTGTTCTCCCACTGCTTTACCGCCTCAAAAGTCATGGTGCAGGTGATAAACATGGTGGTGGCATAGACGTCCTCCGCGGTTTCCGGCGGGGTGAGAATCATCAGACCGGTCGGCCACAGGTCATCCACCGGTCGGGCATGTTGCCATGCAGAGGCATAGCTGTCCAAATAATAGCAGGCGTGATTAATGAACGGGAATGTTTCCGGTTTCATGATAATATGCAGAGTGAACGCCGAGTATGTTGAGGGGATTGAATCAATGCGTTGCCAGTATGAGCGTTGCAGCTTACTGCGGTCGAGCAGGTTGAACATCACTGACGGGTGGATAGTAGAGATATACAGGTCGGCTTTGCGGCGCAGGCCGTCGGCCGTCTCTATGTATGCGATACTTTTCTGCTCTATTTCGATGCGGGTAACGCCGCAGTCGGTATGAATCTTTCCGCCATGTGCACAGATGACGCCTGCCAGTGCGTCGGCTAATTGCTTGCTGCCGCCGATGAACTGGGACGCGCCTTCGATGAGGAACTTGTTGATGAGGGCATGTATATATACCGGCGTATGGTATCTGTCGCCCGCATACAGCGGGTTGGTGAACGCCAGCAATGCCCGCAGCCTTTCGTCTTCGGTGAACGAATCGATGAACGCCCCCGCGCTTTGCCGGTACAGCTCCGCGGGGTTATAACTGCTGTCGGGCAGTTCGAGGTTATACAGTTTTATACTGTTGCATATTTTGTACAGTGTTTGCATATAGCGGGCTATGCCGTCGCGCTCGGTCGGAAATTCCTGCTGCAGGTACGCCATATAGGCATCGTATCCTCTGGGGAAGCAGTATTTACGGTTGTCCTCGCCCACATACAGCATCTCAAAGCAGTCGTTATCTTCCGGTAAAATCTTCAGGCTGTCCATAATGCCCAGCCATGAGCACAACCGGTTCAGCACGGCGCCTTGCCGGAACGCTCCGACAAGGTGCATACCCGTATCGAAAGCTACGCCCTCCCGCCGGAACTGATGTAACCCGCCGCCTGTCTTCCGCCGCCGTTCAAAGAGTTCCACGTGGTAGCCTTCCTTGCTAAGAATGGCGCCACAAAAAAGCCCGCCAAGTCCCGCACCTATGATATATACTGTCTGTTTCATTATAAAATGCAAAGTTCGGTAAAATTTTGGAACTTACAATACTTTTGTTCGATTTTTTTTCAAATTGCTGTATATGAGAATTTTTACGCAGCATTTTTTCGCTTCTAAAAACAATTAGACAATCCTTTTCACTGTTGAGAAATAGCGGAACGGCGGATAGCGGAACGGCAGGTCGAACAGGGTAGGGGATTTCACCACTGCACGGCGGTTAGTGAAGGCCAGAAAGCTGTCTTTGCCGTGATATTTGCCCATTCCGCTGGCGCCTACGCCGCCAAAAGGCAGCCGATGATTCGCCACATGCAGTATGGTGTCGTTAATGCAGGCCCCGCCTGACGACACCTTGGCGAGCACCTGGCCGGCAGTTTTGCTGTCGCCAAAATAATACAGCGCCAGCGGTTTGGGATTGCTGTTTATATGGCTGATAACTTCGGCGATGTCGCGGAAAGGTATGACCGGCATTATAGGGCCGAATATTTCTGTCTGCATTGCGGGGGAATCAGGCGGTGTTCCGGCGAGCAGCGTCGGGGCGATATACCGCTCGTCAGACGCGGTTCGCCCCCCCATAATAATGGAGCCGTGCCGCAGCAGTGCTTGAAGCCGCTGCATGGCCCTGTCTGATACGATATGCGGAAAACAGGGGCTTTCCTGCGGGTTGTTACCAAACATACGCTCAATAGCCTTCCCGTATTTTTCGCAGAACACCGCCTCGTGGTCGGCATGAATAAACAGGTAGTCTGGGGCGACGCATGTCTGTCCCGCGTTCAGCGACTTCCCCCATGCTATGCGGCGGGCAGCCAAGTCGAGGTCGGCAGTCTTATCGACAATGCAGGGGCTTTTGCCGCCGAGTTCAAGTACTACCGGCGTGAGGTGTTCTGCGGCCGCCCGCATCACCACTTTCCCCATGTCAGGACTGCCGGTGAAGAAGATAATATCGAACTTTTGTTCAAATAAATACTGATTCACTTCCCGATGCCCGTTTACGAGGCTGATATAGTTGGCGGGGAATGTTTCGGCTATCAATTCTTCCATAACGGCGGCAACTGTCGGCACGTATGGCGACGATTTCAGGATGGCGCAGCAGCCGGATGAAATGGCGCCGACTAAGGGGTTAAACAGCAGTTGGAACGGGTAGTTCCATGGCGCCACGATGAGGGCATTGCCCAATGGTTCGTGTATGACGGTGCTTTTAGAAGGCCACAGGCTGCGCGGCGAGGGCGTCCTTTGAGGCTTTGCCCATCGTGGCAGACGGCGGATATGCAGATTTATTTCCTGCAATACGAGGCTGATTTCCGTAAGCCACGATTCTTCCGGCGATTTGTGAAGGTCAGTCCACAGCGCGTCGGTAATGCGCCTCTCGAAGCGGCTGACCGCACTTTTCAGGTGGCGTAACTGCTCTTGCCGGAAGCGGATGTCGCGTGTCGCACCGCCCGCGAAAAAACTGCGCTGGCCAGCAATGATGCTGTCAATATGTTCTTTAAAAGACTGAGCCTGCTCCATAATCTATTCAATCATTTGCATAAATTCGTCTTCTGAAATTACAGGAACGCCTATTTGCTTGACTTTCTCCAACTTTGACGGCCCCATATTATCGCCGCCGAGCAGGAACGAGGTGCTCTTTGAGATGGAGCTGACGTTCTTGCCACCGTGCTGCTCTATCAGGGCTTTGAGTTCATCGCGTGAATGATTGATAAACGTTCCTGAAATGACAATGCTTTTGCCGCTCAGCTTAGCGGAGGTGGACACGGGGGCGGCCGCCGTTTCAAATTGCAAGCCTTTGGCTTTCAGCCGTTCAATGATGTCGAGGTTGCGGCTGTCGCGAAAATATCCCACGATGCTTTCGGCGATGCGGTCGCCAATTTCGTTAACGGTTGTCAGCTCGGCCTGTGTGGCGTTGGCGAGACGTTGTATGGTACCCATTTCGCGGGCGAGGATTTTTGCGGAGGTCTCGCCCACATAGCGGATTCCCAATGCGAACAGTACGCGGGCAAAGGGGACGGTGCGCGATGCGTCGAGACTGGCAAGGATGCGGTCGGCAGAGCGGTCGCCCATCCGGTCGAGGGCGGCTAACTGGCTGTGTGTAAGCTCATACAGGTCGGCGACGTTGCGGACGAGTTGCTGGCGGTACAGCAATTCGACGGTTTCGGCGCCGAGACCGTCGATGTTCATGGCCCGCCGTCCGATGAAGTGGTTGATTTTCTCCTTTATTTGCGGGGGGCATCCGGCGTCGTTGAGGCAGTAATACGCGGCTTCGCCGTCGCGTCGTGTAAGCGGGGCGCCACATTCGGGGCAGACATTGACGAACTCGATTTTGCGGGCGTCATGGCGGCGCTGGGAGACGTCCACGGCGGTGATTTTGGGGATAATTTCGCCGCCTTTTTCGACGAACACCATGTCGCTCTCGTGCAGGTCTAATCTGTCGATGATGTCGGCGTTATGCAGTGTGGCGCGTTTGACGACGGTTCCGGCCAATGACACGGGTTCGAGGTTGGCCACAGGGGTAACGGCGCCGGTGCGTCCCACCTGAAAGCTGACCGACAGCAGCCGTGTGCAGGCCTGCTCCGCCTTGAACTTATACGCAATGGCCCAGCGGGGCGACTTGGCCGTGAAGCCGAGTTCCTGCTGTATGCGGCGCGAATTGACCTTCACTACCATGCCGTCGGTGGCCACGTTCAGCTTGAAGCGCTCGGAATCCCAAAACCGGATATAATCAATAACTTCCTGAATATCAGCACATTTTTTAGTGTGTTCGGATATTTTGAAGCCCCATTTTGCGGCGATTTGCAGGCTCTCATAATGGCCGTCGTCCGGCTGTGTGCCGGGCATGTAATAGAAGTATGCATCGAGGCGACGGCGGGCTACTTCGGCAGAGTTCTGCATCTTCAGCGAGCCGGATGCGGTGTTCCGCGGGTTGGAAAACAGCGCCTCACCCGCGTCCTCGCGTTGGCGGTTCAGTGCGTCGAACACGTCTAAGGGCATGACAATCTCGCCGCGAATTTCAAATTCCGCCGGATAGTCAGTGCCGCTCAATTGCAGAGGGATGCTGCGGATAGTGCGGACATTGGCGGTAACGTCGTCGCCCTGCTCGCCGTCGCCGCGGGTTATGGCGCGCTGCAACTGCCCGTTCTCATAGACGAGGCTGATTGAGGCGCCATCGAACTTCAATTCGCAGGCATATTCAAACGGCGCGCTGGCGAGGCGCCGGTTGCGGGCGTCAAATTCCACAAGCTCCTGCTCGGAATAGCTGTTCGACAGCGACAGCATGGGGTAGCGGTGCCGCACCTGCTCAAAGTCCCGGTTCACGTCGCTGCCTACGCGCTGCGTCGGCGAATTGGGGTCGAAATACTGCGGATTCTCCCGCTCCAGCCGCTCCAGCTCCCTGAGCTTCATATCAAACTCATAATCACTGATACTCGGCTCCGACAGCACGTAGTAGCGATAGTTGTGTTCGTTTAACTCCTTCCGGAGTCCCAATATTTTCTGTTCTGTGGCGTCCATAGAAATTCTTCCTGTTTTACGCCTCAAAAATAGTGAAAAAATCCGAAACCTGATTACCTCTACGGTTGTTGATTACATTTTCACAAACTCCACCCGCCGGTTTTTAGCCCGTCCTTCGTCGGTCGAGTTGTCGGCGATGGGCGAGTTTTGACCTTTGCCAGCCGACGAGAGGCGCGAAGAGTCTATGCCGAGTTCGACGAGCTTGTCCAAGACGGCTTTCGAGCGGGCGTCGCTCAAAGTCTGGTTGGTGGCTGCCGAACCGGTGTTGTCGGTATGCCCTTCGACCGAGAATTTCAGGTCGGGATTTTCTTTCATCAGCGTGGCGATGCGGTTGATTTCGCTCATTGATTCGGGCTTAATCGTCGATTTGCCGACGTCGAACGTGATGCCGTAGGTGATGATTTTGCCGTCGGTCGTCAGGCGGTCGTAGAGCGGTTTTGCACCTTTAGCAATACGGAAGTTGGTGAAATACGAATGTCCTTCGCCGTTGCCAACCGAAAGATGAAACCAGCCCGGAGGCGTTACGACATTGGGAACATTCATGATACGCTGACCGTTGACGTAGATTTTCCAAGCACGTTTGTTGAACGATATAGCAATATGATGCCATTGGTCTAACGGAAAATCCACCGTCTCCTGACCATTACTATGTCCCGTGGAGGAATCCCATACCCACTGTTGACGGCCGTCCGCTCTGTCGCCAGAATAACTTGCAGCATAGGAGTATTTCATCGGGCGGTTACTTTTATCTCCTTCACAAAACGTAAAAGTAACCCATTGACTGCTGTAGGTTCCTCCTTCTCTTTTTGTATACAGAAAGTCAAATTCAATCGTCCAGACATCGCCAAGGAAATTCTTGGGCGTTTTCATTAAAGGCATAATATCTGAACCACTTTTGTATAATTCAAGGGCTTTGATGCCGTTCACTGTGACCGTTTCGCAAGTGCCTTCGA
>JAISSS010000072.1 GCA_031272965.1 Bacteroidales bacterium
AGCCGTCGGGTTGCTGTGCGGCGGCAAACTTGTCTATCCACTCGTCCGCTTTGGCTTCGAGCGCCGCATCAGGGTTGTTTTTCAGCGAATAAGCGATGCCTTCGAGCGCCTTATAGACGTCGCTGTCGTCGAAGAAGATGCCCGAATGTTTGCCCTCGCCCTTAGCTGCGTTCTCGAAGTTGCGGATGCGACCGGTCTGATTTTCAATCTGGTCGATGCAGACCGCCAGCGTTGTAGTGGCGTGGCTTCTAAGGCGTGGCGCCCAAAAGTTGTCGGTGATTTTCACGTGCGAAAAGTCAACGGGTTCGATGAGTTTGAGCGATTTCTCTTTGCAGCCTGCCAAAACTGCTATTGCAACAATCGCATAATGTATATGTCTCATAATCATTTAATTAGAAAAAATAATTGTTTTGTCTATTGTATAATCAGTAAAATTTGGCGGCAAAGTTATACATTTTTTTTCAAATAGCGAAAATAATCATCGACCTATTGTATTAAACAGTATATTTGCATCCTGACAGATACATAAGTTTGTATCATATATTGCTCAAGTTGAGCAACATGAGAACTGATTTTTATGGTAAAGAACATTTTAAATATTGAAACACGGACTGATTTTATAGAGCGGGCCGAAATATATTCGATAGGGCAGGATTTTTTCCTGGTTGAAAATCTCGTGCTTTCTCCTGCGATGCCAAAATATCCCTTTAAGTTGGATGTGCTGATAGTTGCTATATGTCTCAAGGGAACTCTGCATGGCAGTATTGATATGCAGAAGTTCTCAGTTGAAGGGGCGACCCTTATCGTTGCGTTTCCCGGTCAAATTCTGCAACATGAGTCGTTTAGCGACGACTTTTCGGGGCTGTTTATTGTCATGTCCCGGCAGTTTATCAGGGACCTGCGCATCAATGTCAGGGAGGTACTGTCGCTGAATTTATCCCTGCGGCGCAAGCCATGGATACCTTTGGAAAGCCGCATGATACAAGCTATGGTTTATTATTATCAAATCATGAAGGAGGTAATCCAGATGGTTGATAATCCCTACCGCATTGAAACAGCCAAACATCTCTCTACTGCGTTCTGCTACGGTGCAGCTTACTATTTCCACCCGCTGTCCGATAAGGGGCCTAAATCGAAGCAGGAATTTCTTGTGGAACAGTTCCTGAACCTCGTGGAAGTCTGTCACAGGGAAGAGCGTGAGGTGAATTTTTATGCAAACAAGCTGAATATCACGCCCAAACATTTAGCAAAAATTGTCCGTGAAATCAGCCACAAGTCGGCCAACGAGTGGATAAACGGGTATGTGATTCTTGAGGCTCAAGCATTACTCAAGTACACCAACAAGACCATTCAGCAGATAAGCGATGAGCTGAATTTTCCTTCGCAATCGTTTTTCGGAAAATATTTCAAGCGGCTCACCGGGCTATCGCCGCGGGAATACAGGCGTGGATAGGGCGGTGGCATAGCGGGGCTTATGCGCTGTTTTCACCGGCGCCATTCCACTAAGGTGCCACGGTTGCAGTCGCACAGCTTTTTAGGAATTGAAGCCACGATTTCTTTGCACAGCAGGTCAAGCATTCTGCTTTTGGCGACATGGCGGGAATGAACGACGCTCACTTCGCGCAGGGGCGTTGCATCGTCGAAAGAGCGGACACGCAGCAGGCGTTCATTGGACATTCCATTGGTAGCTAATTCGGGGATGAGGGTCATGCCGCCTTCACGGTCGATGATGTTCATCAGAGTCTCAAGCGAGCCGGCCTCGAAGCGGAAGGGCAGATGATTATCAGCATCGCTACCTGCCGCACACAGATTAACGACCTGATGCCGGAAGCAATGACTGTCTCCCAGTAGCCACAGGTCTCCGACGTGAACATCTTTAACGGAAATTTCATCGCACGAGGCTAACGGGTGTTCCGGGTGCATATATAACAGCATCTCCTCGTAAAACAGCGGATGCTCTTCCACCTGTGCCTCATGCAGCGGAGTTACCAATATTCCGGCATCAAGCAGGTCATGCCGCAATGCCGTGATGATATTGCCGGTGGTCAATTCTTCGATATTTACGGTAACGTCCGGGTATTTACGATGATAGTTGCCCACAAACAGAGGCAATAGATATGGCGCCAGCGTCGGGATGACGCCTATTTTCAGCGTTCCGTTGCGCAGGTTTTTGTATTCCATAACAATCTCGTTAATGCCGGCAGTTTCGCGCAGTATGGCACGTGCCTGCTCAATAATCCGTACCCCTGCAACGGTTGGCTCCAACGGCTGTTTAGTGCGGTCGAATATGATAATATCAAGGTCGTCTTCCAACTTCCTTACCTGCATACTCAAGGTAGGCTGCGTGATGAAACAGCGCTCCGCTGCCCGTCCGAAGCTACGGTACGTATCTATTGCGACAATATATTCTAACTGCGTCAGTGTTACCATATTCCTTTCCGGAATTAACAGAACATAGAGTATAGCCGCGAATTAATCAGGCTACACTCTACATTCTTTCTGTACATTCGGCTTTTCGGACTAACAGTACTGGTATTCTCCGAGGTCGTTGAGTTCGGAGGTACGGATAGTTTCGGCATGTGCTTTTACCTGCGCTTTGGCGAAGCGCACGAAAATACGGGCCGATTTCTGATATGTCGTGTCGCGGTTGCTGTCGATGAGTAGCAGATAGGACATGATGATATATCCGGCCATCTCCACCATCCGGCGGGCATGGAAGTCGATAAACTCGTTGTCATTGGCGGCAACAACCTTACGGACAGCTTCCTCATAGTCGTTGGTCAGGATGATGAGCGTACGGCGGAGCGCTTCCAGCTCCGGTAGCAGCTTGACGGATTCGTAAGCGCGGATTTGTTCGAGGTATGCGCCGGTAGTTACCCCGCGAATTGCGGCAACGACCTGCAATTGCGTGGTGCCCTCATAAATCGAGGTGATGCGGGCGTCCCGATAAATCCGTTCCACAGGATAGTCTTTTGTGAAGCCCGACCCGCCATGAATCTGCACCGCATCGTAGGCGGTCTGGTTGCAGAACTCGGAAGAGATGCCTTTGGCTAACGGGGTGAAGAAGTCGGCCAATTTCTGGTATTTCTTCAACTCATCGCGCTCTTCCGGTTCCAGTTTGCGCTCTTCGGCGATGCTGGCCAGTATTTTATAGACGTCCACGAACCGCGCTGTTTCATAGAGCAGGGTACGTGCGGCGTCCAATTTGGCTTTCATATTTGACAAAAGTTCATATACGGCGGGGAATTTAATGATTGCTTTGCCGAACTGTACGCGGTCCTGGGCGTATGAGAGGGCTTCGCGGTAGGCGGCTTCCGCTACGCCAACCGACTGG
The DNA here is from genome assembly GCA_031272965.1 of Bacteroidales bacterium. GTDB lineage: Bacteria > Bacteroidota > Bacteroidia > Bacteroidales > Prolixibacteraceae > JAISSS01. The sequence continues at coordinate 3,335 of JAISSS010000072.1, forward strand.
GCGACGATGCCAAGACGTGCGCCGTTCATCAGGGCCATGACGTATTTTATGAGGCCGAATTTCCGGCTGCCCACCAATTCTGCTTTGGCATTTTTGAAGACGAGTTCGCAGGTTGGCGAGCCTACAATACCCATCTTATGTTCAATTCTGCGCACTATAACGCCGCCGTCGCGTTTGTCATAGACGAACATTGACAGGCCGCGTCCGTCTCTGGTTCCGGGTTCTGACCGGGCCAGCACGAGGGCAATGTCGCCATCGCCATTAGTGATGAAGCGTTTTACGCCATTAAGCCGCCACTGTCCGGTTGTCTCGTCTAAGGTTGCTTTCAGCTGTACGGCTTGCAGGTCGGAGCCGGCGTCCGGTTCGGTGAGGTCCATGGCCATCGTTTCGCCCTGGCATACGCGGGTGAGGAAGCGCATCTTCTGGTCTTCGGAGGCGAACTCATTGAGGGTCTCGGCGCAGTCCTGCAGTCCCCAGATGTTCACGAATCCCGCATCGGCTCGCGAGACGATGTCGGCGGCCATGATGTAGGGCACTATCGGGAAGTTGAGGCCTCCGAAGCGGCGGGGCAGCGACATCCCCATCAGTCCGGCCGCCCGCAGGGCTGCGATGTTGTCGGCCGTGCCGCGGGCATATTCCACATGGCCATCGACCACTGTGGGGCCTTCCTTATCCACACTGTCGGCATTAGGCGCCACAATGTCGCCGCAAATCTCGCCCACCACTTCCAGCACCTTGTCGAAGCTGTCGATGGCGTCCTCATAATCCAGTGGGGCGTAGTCGAACTTCGCCTTTTCGGTGAAATCCCGCTCTTTCAGGCGCACTATGTGCTGCATGAGCGGATGCGTGAGGTGAAATTTCAGGTCTTTATTATCGGTATAAAAATTTGCCATGTCCTGTCGTGTTATTTGGTGTTTTTCTTGTAATATTTAATCATTTTGGGAATCACTTCCAGCAGGTCGCCGGTGATGACGTAGTCTGCGATAGCGTTGATAGGCGCTTCGGGGTCGGTATTTATCGATATAATCTGGGCTGATTCTTCCATGCCGGCACGGTGTTGAATCTGGCCGGAGATTCCGCAGGCGATATAGAGTTTCGGGCGGACGGTAACTCCGGTCTGCCCGATTTGGCGCTCATGTTCGGTATAACCGGCGTCAACGGCGGCCCGTGAGGCGCCAACCTCACCGCCCAGCACATCGGCCAGTTCAAAGAGCAGCTGGAAGTTCTCCTTTGAGCCCACACCATAGCCCCCCGAAACGATGATGGAGGCGCCCTTGACGTTGATTTTGCTCTTCTCTACGTGGCGGTCGATGATTTCCACCACAAAATCGGCGTCGCTGACGTATTTCGCCACGTCAAGGGTAACGGTTTCGCCCTTATAGTCGGCCTTAAACACCTCTTTTTTCATGACCCCTTCGCGGACGGTGGCCATTTGCGGGCGACAGTCGGGGTTGATAATTGTGGCGATGATATTTCCGCCAAAAGCCGGCCGAATCTGGTAGAGCAGGTTCTTGTAATCCTTTCCTGCCTTTTTGTCTTCGTGGTCGCCGACGACCAGGTTCGTGCAGTCGGCGGTCAGGCCGCTGTGCAGGGCTGACGATACGCGGGGGCCGAGGTCGCGGCCTACGGCCGTGGCGCCCATAAGCGCTATTTGCGGCTTCTGTTCGTCAAACAGCTTGATGACTATTGCCGCATGGGGCAGCGTGGTGTAGGGCGCCAGACGCTTGTCGTCAGCAACCCACAGCCGGTCAACGCCATACGGAAATATCTGTTGTTCAATGCCTTGCAAGTTATGACCTATGGCAACGGCCTCTAACTTGCAGCCTAATTCGTTGGCTAATGCACGGCCTTTGGTCATCAGTTCCTGGCTGACATCGGCCACTTGCCCGTCTTCGATTTCGCAATATACAAATATGTTGTTCATTCGGTTTTTTTTAATTTAATAATTTGTAAATCAACCTATTGCGTGGCTTGCAATGAGTTCTTTCATCATGTCTTCAATGGCGGCGTCGGTAGCGGGGACTGTTTTGGCTTCTTTGGCCTGCAGTACGACGTTCTCAATGGTTTTCACTTTTGTGGGCGAGCCGCTGAGTCCGAGCTGTTCGGGTTCGGCCTCCACATTGGCCACTGTCCATTCCGCAATATTAAGGTATGGGCGGTCGCTGTACAGGTGCAGGTAATCTTCGTTGGCGGTTTGGAGTTCGGAGACGGTTTTGGCGTGTTTGAACTTCATCAGCAGGCGGGCGTTTCGGGCGCGGCAGGCTGGGGCGGAGGCGTTAACGGTCATCAGCATGGGCAGGGTGCAGCTGACGTTCTCTACGCCGTTATGGAGGCGGCGTTTGACGAAGATTCGGTTGTTTTCGATTTTCAGGACGTCTTCGACGTATGTTATTTGGGGGAGTCCCAATTTTTCGGCGACCTGCGGGCCAACTTGGGCAGTGTCGCCGTCAATGGCCTGCCGTCCTGCGATGACGATGTCAAAGTCCTTGAGTTTCATGAGTACGCGCGAGAGGGCGTATGATGTCGCGAGGGTATCGGAACCTGCGAAAGCCCTGTCGGTTAGGAGTATTCCGTCGTCGGCGCCGCGAAAGAGCCCTTCGCGGATGATGTCGGCGGCACGCCCCGGCCCCATCGTGAGAAGGGTTACTGTAGAACCGGGGAACCGGTCTTTGAGGCGCAATGCCTGCTCGAGGGCGTTGAGGTCTTCCGGGTTGAAAATGGCAGCAAGGGCGGCGCGGTTCACCGTGCCATCAGCTTTCATGGCATCCTTGCCCACGTTCCGCGTGTCGGGAACTTGCTTGGCCAAAACAACAATCTTATAAACTTTCATTTTTCTCTATTTAGTTACTTGCTTCAGTATGCTCTCCAAAAAAACAAGCAAAAATAAGGAAAATATTTAATACAGCGTCTCTTTGACGACCATAAAGGTGCGAATTTACCGATTATTTCATTTTCCATAAAATATGGCTCAGTTTCCCTATTTGACAGGCTGGATTTTACTATCATCAAAAATGGGGATATTCAGGTCTGCCTTTTCCCCACTTTTAGGTATTGCAGGAAGCAAAAAGTCGCCGTTACTTTGCATCGTCAAATTTATTACAAATTAAAGATATATATGCGAACAAAAGATTATATTTGCGGACTGCTGGCGCTCACTGCGCTGACTGCCTGCGAAAATGACCCTGCTCCGGAACCGGAAAAGCCGGAGCTCGGTGAAGAATGGTATTCCGGCGGCCGGCAGGGCACGGTATTTAACGCGACCACGGCAGCCTATTCGGAACCAATGCCCGCTATTTCGGACGACAACGACCTGCTGCGCCAGTTCCTGCGTGGAGAGGTGCTGTTTGAGAAGACATTCGTCGCCTCCGAAGGCATGGGCTACAGCGGCCTCGGCCCGGTGTATATCCGAAACTCGTGCCTCGCCTGCCACCCAAACTACGGCCATGGCAAGCGCCTCGAGACCTTCAATACTACCGACTCCAGAAACGGCTACCTGCTGATGATTTATGACCCCGCCTCGCCAACCCTCGCGCTGGCCTCGCAATATTTCACCGGCATGACCCAAACCCGCGCCGTGGCGCCCTTTAAAGCCCCCATCGACGAGACAGGGGTACACATTCGCTGGGAAATATTCGTGGACAAATACGGCAACAAATATGCCGACGGAACGCCCTACAGCGCCGACTATGACTATGCGGGAACGTTGCTCTACCCTGTGGTTACGGTTGACCAGAGCGCAATCTTGTTCCCCGATTTCGACATGAGTAAACATGCCGCCAGCATCGAATCAACCATCGGTATTTACGGCTCCGGCCTGCTCGACGCAATCTCCGACGAAGACCTCCGGGCTGAATACGCCGCACAGCAGGCCCGTGGCTACTGCCAGGGCGTCATCGGCGGCGACATCACCGAATCGGAAGCCGACAACCCCTACTACCCCGGTACTCATCCCGGCCGATTCACCTACCTCTGCACCCGCGCAACACTCGACAACGGACCGGGCGCTAATGCCATCTGGAACATCACCAACGTTACCCGCCCTACGCGGCAGTATAACTACATCACGCCAAAATATGTGGAAATATCGTCAAAAGACCCCGAAATTCAGGTAGCGCTTGGCCTGACAGAACAGCAAATTGCCGACACGCTCAACTCGACGTCGCTGCCTGTGGAAATGAGCAAAGAAGATTATGACGCTTTCATGGTGTGGCACCGTGGACTTGCCGTGCCGGCGGCCCGCAATTTGGACAACGAGGCTGTGCAGCATGGCCGACAGCTGTTCTATGACAGCGGCTGTACCGCCTGCCACCGCCCCTCATGGACCACCCGTGCCGACTACAAACCGCTGCCCGGCATCTCAAATCAGAAAATCTGGCCATATACCGACCTGCTACGCCACGACCTCGACATGAAAGAACCGGGACGCGCCCGCGTATGCCGCACTACGCCTCTCTGGGGACGCGGCCTCAACCCCCTCACTCTCGGCCATTCCGACAAGCTGCACGACAAACGTGCCCGAAACTACGAAGAGGCTATCCTCTGGCACTTCGGACAAGCCGAAGAGTGCCGCGAAAAGTTCCGCGAAATGTCAGCCGGAGAACGCGCCGACCTCATCAAGTTCCTCGAAGCAATTTGATATTAATTATGCAAATACAATCATCTTAATAACCTTTGTCATCCAAAGCCCGCTCCGAACAGGAGCGGGCTTTTTCATGCGCCGACTATTTGCTCAACTCGGCAGGCAATCTCAGCAACTTCCTGTCTAACATTATTTTATATTCCTTGCCCCGCGCTCCTGCAATATAATAGTGGCAGGCGTTACGGTCGCTTATCTGACGCAGGAACGCCTGCTTGACACGCGAAATTTTTTCATTCACCGAATTTTCGGTCGGATGGCACAGCTGCTTGATACTCTCGCGCATTTCCTGTTCGTTCATTCGTTTTGAAAGCATCTTGTAAATCTGTAGTATTTCAGGCTCATAATCAGACAGTTGCTTGAGAACTATACCTTCAGGATGCCGCAGGAAAAAGACAAACAGCGTCTTGGGCAAAACCGTCATTTCAATTTCTTTATTTGCATAATCAGGCAAAAATATGCGGTATTCGGAATCAATGGTTAAACGACTTATTTGCAAATTATTGCCGTTACCTAAGTTTTTAGTTTTGGAGATGACATCAAAAATTTCACTAATCAATTCTTCGTAAATACCCAATTCCTGCGCCCGTGCAATGTGTTCTTCAATTTTGTCGAGCGCATCTTTATAAGGCGGCGGTCCAAAATGAAAACGAATTCGTGGCGCTTCTTCGGTATCTTCCTGAACTTTATTCGGTTGTTTTTCTTCCTTTTTTTCTTCCTCTGCGTATATAAATTTTCTGTCTTTCAAATAATCCGTAAAAAGAGAAAGACGATTCCATTGGTCAATTGGTTCGGGCAACTGATAATATTCAAAACTGTAATTACCGTTTTCATCCGGTTCGTCGCTTAACAGGCGCAATAACCCAGATTTGACTTCTTTGTGTTCATAATCTAATTTTGCGAACAGTTTTTTAGTAATAGTTTCGGTTGAAAAATAAACTTTTATTGCAGGATTAAACTTTTTGGGCAATACAATATTTTTATTCGGATAGCAATACGAAATCGAATCTGTAATTTGTCGAGTTGAACGATTGTATTTCAAATCATCTGCTATTGCCGAAAAACTGACAAAGTCAAAGCCAGAATACCTGAACCAATCACACAGTTTCGCATAATCGTCGGTTACAAAACTATCCATTTCAGAATCCATCCGACCCACAAAAACCACCTGGGAAGCTATCAGCCCCAACCGCTCTTTGGAGTGCAACACTAACTGCCGACCTGCGTCCTTCTCCCTTAATCTGTCTGTAATATCCATATTTCTAAAATATTAAGTCACAAAGGTACGGAAAAATTTTCATATATTTGCAACCACTATCAACCGACAAAATTCAAAATTTCAGACAATAATCGTGTAACACGCAGATAATCAGCGCTCATTATTTCAATTTCAAAAACCTACCCCCCTAAAACAGCCTCATTTGTATTACT
>JAISSS010000095.1 GCA_031272965.1 Bacteroidales bacterium
GCCTTGACGGTCGATATCCCGCTCAAGAACGCCGCCGCAAGTACGGTCTATGCCCGCGTCGTAGCCTACGACAGCTATAAGAACCCCAGCGCACCGATTGTAAGCGAAAAGGTTAAGCGGTGAGGTTGGTTTTTATCCTCATTGCACGAATGTTTATTTTATACCGCTCAGTTTGAACACCCAAGCATATTCTCCGTCGCTGTGGGCGGGTGGGGTTATGGTGATGTTCTTCCCGTTTTGGGAGAAGCGTATGCGGGTGTTGCTGCCCAGCAATGTTACTGCTGCAGGTTTGCCGCTGACGTTCTTTATTGTAACGGCCTTATCGGGGTATTTGGTAAAAATCACGAACAGGTCAGTGCCGTTGTGGGTGAAGAAGGCGTTGATGTCGGGCTGTCGGGAGGCGACCGGCCATGCGCGGGTGTCGTAGATAGCCTCGCCGTTTCGGTGGAGCCAGCGTCCGATGTCGGTCAGCCGTTGCTGCATGATGACGGGGATGCGTCCGTCGGCAGTGGGGCCGATATTTAGCAGCAGGTTCCCGCCTGCCGACACTTTATCTATCAGCAGATGGACGAGTTGTTCTGACGAGCTGTAATCGTCGAGGTTTTCATTGCGGTTATAGCCGAAAGAATGGCCAATGCCGCGACATTCTTCCCACGGGCGTTTTGCTGCGTTGGCGTCGAGGCTGCCGCTGTGCACGAGGTTATATTCGGTGGTATAGTATCCGCCATGTTTGCTGCGGGTTTCTTTACCCCAGCGGTCGTTGACGCACACCGTTTCTCGCACGGGCGATTCATTATAGAGCCATGCCAGAAATTCGGCGCTGCGCCACTTGTCGGACGGGTGGTCCCATTCGCCGTCTGTCCACAGGATGTCAGGTTTATAGTTGGTCACTAACTCTTTCATCTGCGGGAGCAAATGCAGTTCGACATATTTGTTGATGTCGTTATTATACAGGGGGTTAAACCATTCGAGCAGGGAATAGTAGTACCCCATTCGTATTCCGGCATTGCGGACGGCCGCGGTCAGCTCGCCGAGCAGGTCGCGGTGGGGGCCTACGTCAACCGTGTTCCAGTTCCATGAATATGCGCTGGGCCAGAGGCAGTATCCTTCATGGTGTTTCGAGGTCAGCACGACATAGCGGGCACCGGCGGCGCTGAACAGTTTTGCCCACTCGTTGGGATTGAACATCTCGCACTTGAAGAGCGGTGCGAAGTCCTGATAGCGGACGTTCTCGCCATAGATGGCATTGTGATGCTTCACAAAGTGCGGGTTCTTTTTAATGAGGCGGTTCCAATAGTGTTCTGCGTAACATTCGTAGATTCCTTTCGCGCCGTCGCGGGGTAATGGCCCCCAAGCGGGGACGCTGTAAATCCCCCAGTGTATAAAGATTCCGAACTTGGCGTCGCTGAACCACTGTGGTACAGGACGGGTATCTACCGAGGCCCAAGTAGCCTCATATTTATTTTGCGCATGAAGCATACACGGCACTAATAATGCCGCAAAGGCGCTTATTTTCAGTATTTTATGCATAAATACACGACTAAAAGCAGTAAATTAATCCTGTTCCCGATTGAATTTCACGTATCGTGGCTTGGTGGGCACATAACTGTCGTTGTCCCACAGGGAGCTGGTTATCATCAGGTCGGCGCTATAGCGGTTGCAGGCGATTGGCACATTATGTATGCGGCACTGTCGCAGCAGCATCTGTATGTCGGCTTCGTGGGGTTGCGGGTTGAGGTCGTCAATCAGGAATATTGCCAGATTGATTTCATGCCGCACCACCATGGTGGCGATTTCGGCGTCGCCCCCCCACGGTCCCGAATTCATGCACACTATGTCGGCCTCGATGCCTCTCTCATGAAAGGCTTTTTTAATCAGCCCTCCGGTTGTTCCGGTACATACCAGCGTATGTTGCGACAGCGTTTCGGCGTTAAACAGCGCCCATTCCACCATATCGGCTTTCCGCTGGTCGTGCGCCACAAGCGCAATAGTAAGTTTCTTGTTCATCAATAATTTCTCCCAATGTTATTATACTTCTTCGTCCTCCTCTTCTAAGAGCTCGCCATATTTAGTTACGAACCATTGTGCGGAATATAGTGACACGGCTATCAGTAGCGGCCATGTCAGGAACCATAAAAATCCTCCAAAAAAACTCATAATTAATGTTGTTTAATCGTTATAACTGTGTATCGTGTATCGTTTAACTGTTGAAACCGTGTGCTGTTAATAGGCGTGTGGGTCGTCTTCGATTTCTTCGGTGGTTATCTTGTCCCGGGTCATGACTTTCCAGAACCACCAGATGTAGGCCAGCACGAAAGGGATGGCTAACGAGACATAGCTCATGGTGGTCAGGGTGAACTTGCTGGATGCGGCTTTCTGCAGGGTCAGCGATGATTGCAGGTCGAAGCGTGAAGGATAGAACGCCGTGTTGTTAAATCCGGCCAGCAGGAATACGGAGAACACCACAAGGATTGTCCCCGTGCCGGCAAACCATATTCCCTTATCGGAATTGCGCAGCCATGTGATTCCTATTCCCCAGAGAACGCCGGTAACGCCGGCTGTGAACAGTAGCGCCACGAGGGGCATCTGCACGAGATTGTGCCAGTATTTATACGGTTCGTTCTCTATTCCGCCGGAATCGTTGACCGCGAAGCCTTCAATGAGCATCAGGCGTATCACGAAGAAGAGGAAGAATATGAGGAACGGTACCGCATTATAGAGCACCTGCTTGCGGGAACGCCGTTCGATTTCGTCATCATCAACGGTATTGATAAAATATAGGGCGCCGAGTATGCGGGCCAGAAAGAATATGGCCAATCCGAGCGCGATGTTATGGATGTTGTCGGGAATAAGTTCGTGGTTCACCGCATCCCGCTTGAAGTCTAATGCGGCTTCGAGGCCACGCAGATTGGTCTGCCAGATGACGTGGTTCATCTCGTCGAGTTTGAACATGGCGCCGTTGAAGAACGTGCCTACGGCCACGCCAATAAGGATAGTTCCCAGCGCCCCGTTGAGCAGCAGGAACATCTCGTAGGTGCGGGCGCCCAGCAGATTGGCCGGTTTACGCCGGAACTCGTATGCCACTGCCTGAATCACAAAGAACAGCAGGACGGACAGCCATACCCAATAGGCCCCGCCAAAAGAGGTGGAATAGAACAGCGGGAACGCGGCGAAGAACGCCCCCCCGAAGGTTACTAATGTAGTAAAGGTAAATTCCCACTTGCGCCCCAGCACATTAACCACCAGGTCACGCTCGGTGTCAGTGCGGGCAACTTGATACAGCAGCGTTTGGCCGCCCTGCACAAAGGTCAGGAACACAAACAGCGCCCCCAACAATGAAACTATTATCCACCAATAGTGTTGCAAAAATTCGTAACTTCCAAACATTATTTTGTTCCTCCTTCATTTTTAGGTCCGAGCTTTATTTGTCGGAACAGGATTCTTAATTCGGCGATTAACAGAGTGGTAAAGATTACCAGAAACAGGAAGAAAGTGAACTGCACAGAGGCGGCGTCGATTTTGGTGACGGCCACCGTTGTGGGCAGCAGGTCCTGAATAGCCCACGGCTGTCGGCCTACTTCGGCCACTATCCATCCGGCCTGGCCGGCGATGTAGGCTAATGGTATTGACCATATTGCCAATTTGAGGAACTTCCGCCGACGGGTCAGCGTCTTCTTCAGCAGGAACAACAGTGTCAGCGCGAAGAACACGATGAAGTAGAAGCCCAGTCCCACCATGAGGCGGAAGCTGTAGAATGTCAATCCTACCGGCGGCACCAGAAATTCGGGGTCGTCAATGAATCCGTATCCGTAATAGCGGAAGTATTCCTGCTGGAATTCCTTGCTGGCGAATTCGGCTTTTATGGCGTCGGCCTCGGCTTTACCGGCGGCGGCGGACGCCCGTGCTACTTGGAAGTCTTTCAGCCTGCGGATAGCCACTTTGCCCCGCTCTATTTTCTCTTTGGCGCCCATGATGCCATGTTCGGGGTCGCCGTTGAGCAGGTCGTTGATGCCGGGGACGTATGCCGAGAAGCTCCATTTGGCGAGGAACGAGGCCACGCCGGGGATTTCGATGGCGCCGCCGGGGGCTATCAGCTCCAGCCCGGCGCCTTCTTTGCCGTCATACAGCCCTTCGGCGGCCGCAAATTTCATGGGTTGGGTGGTAACGATGGTGCGCGTGGAGGAATCCCCCGTAAAGGCTAAGAACAGCGACGACAGCAGCCCGAACACCGCCGCTACGGCAATGCTTTTACGGGCAAATACCGTCTCGCGGCCCTTCAGCAGATACCACGCCGACACCCCGATGACGAACACCGCCGACAGCACAAAACCCGAAGAGATGCTGTGCAGGAACTTGTCAACAGCCACCGGGTTAAACAGCACCTCGCCGAAGCTGTGCATCTCGTTACGCGCCGTCTCCGGATTGAAATGCATCCCCGTGGGGTTCTGCATCCAGCCATTGGCCACCAGAATCCATAACGCCGACAGGTTGGCGCCCACAGCGGTAAGCCATGTGGCCAGCAGATGTACCCCCTTACTCACCTTGTTCCATCCGAAGAACATGATGGCGATAAAGGTGCTCTCCATAAAGAAGGCTAATACCCCTTCAATGGCTAACGGCGCCCCGAAGATGTCGCCCACGAACCAGGAATAGTTCGACCAGTTCGTGCCAAATTCAAACTCAAGGATGATACCCGTAGCCACACCGACAGCGAAGTTGATGCCAAACAGGGTCATCCAGAATTTGGTCATCTTCTTCCATTCCGGCTCGCCGGTGCGCACGTACATCGTCTCCATAAAGGCGATGATGAACGTCAGCCCCAGCGTCAACGGGACAAACACCCAGTGATACATGGCCGTCAGTGCGAACTGCGCCCGCGACCAGTTTACTAAACTAAGGTCAATCGTCTCTAACATAAGTATTTCCTCATTTTATATTGGTCAAATTTTTAAGAACATATTCACTGCGCTGCTCATCGGTACCGAAATTGCGGCCCAAAAAGTCCGGAAAAAAGAACATCTTCAGCACCACAAACATGATGAACAGCTTTATCAGGATGATAAGCCATACCTGCTTACCCCAGCCGCTCATGTTGCGGAACCCCGAATAATAAAACTCCCATACCTTATTAATTATAGTGTCTTTCATTCCGAAATCAATTTTTCGGCGTTAAAAATACAAAGAATTTTAATACGCACAACCGAAAGCCGGAAAAAAAGTCAATACAGGCCTGTATTTTAATACAAAATTAAGGGCTGCCCCGTTCTACAGGCCTGCCTGCCTGCAATCCCCGGAAAACGGCACACTCAGTATGAAATCCTGTTCTCTTACTGTGCCGATGCCCAAATGCAGGGTAAACGGGAGCGTCGCCTACTGATACAGCCGGACTTTCAGGAAAAAGGAGCCTTCAAAACGGTCCCATTCTGCGGCATTGACACGCAGCTCAGGCGACAGAAACTTCTGATTCAGGAAGGATATCCCCACCGAACCGTCAGAAAAAACCGCCACCGAGCTGTTAGTGGGGCTAAGCCTGAGCGTTCAGCCCCACTAACATTACTAAAATCACAAGAGCATTTCTCATAGATAACTCATAAAAAATTAAGCATCGGTCATTCGATACGTTGTATCTGTCCGGAGTCGAAACACAAATTTCGAATAGAATATTTTGTAAAAGTATGGAAAAAACAGTTGCCATTTATGCAAAATGGCGAAAGATTTAATGGAGTCATTTTGAAATTACGACTATAACATAATAATTAATTATGTATCAATTATTTATCCGAATCTGCATAACGTTTATTGTATTACCATATTATTAACATCATATTATACAGCGGCTGTTCACTGCGTTTACTGTATTTCCGGAGTTCTCAAAACGGCCCAATTTAACACTCCGGATGAAAAAGAGAAATTATTTCCGCGTAATCGGAAAAAAATTACTATCTTTGTTGCTCATTTAGATAATAATGACAAAAAAAATTAACAGGAAAGGCCGGATAGCCATCTATGCGGGTTCGCTGATAGCAATAGTTCTGCTCGTTACGGGATTAACGCGCGACGAGAAGCTCTTTAAGATAGAGAAGAGTTTGGACATTTATTATTCGCTCATCCGCGAGCTGAATCTGTTTTATGTTGACGAGATAGATGCGGAGAAGCTCGTAAAGACCAGCATAGACCGTATGCTGGAGACGCTTGACCCTTATACGACCTATATTCCGGAATCGGAGCAGGATGACCTGCGTTTTATGACCACCGGAGAATATGGCGGCATCGGTGCGCTCATCAGCAAACATGACAGTGTGATAGTTATTGCCGAGCCGTATGAGGGCTTTCCCGCGCAGAAGTCGGGGCTGAAAGCGGGCGACATAATCATCGCCGTTGACGGTGTCTCCGCCAAAGGAAAAAATACGGAAGCGGTCAGCAACATGCTGAAAGGTCCTGCCAATAAGGAAGTGAAGGTGCTGATACAGCGTCCGGGCATGAAAAAGCAGATGACCGTCAGTATCATGCGCGAGAAAATAGCTATCGACCCGGTGCCCTATTACGGGCTGCTCGATGACAACAAGACCGGCTACATACGGCTGACCAACTTCACTGCCGACTGTTCGAAGCGGGTTAAGAGCGTCTTCACGGAGTTGAAAGAGAAGGGGGCGGAGGCGCTCGTTCTTGACCTGCGTTCAAATCCTGGCGGACTGCTAAACGAGGCTGTGGAAGTGGCCAACCTGTTCGTATCAAAGGGGCAGGAAATTGTCAGCAATCGCGGCAAGCTCAAGCAGAGCGACCGCGTATATTATGCTGCACGGACGCCGGTGGATACGGTGATGCCCATCGCCGTGCTGGTGAACCGCAGCTCGGCGTCAGCCTCCGAAATCGTTACCGGAGCATTGCAGGATTTAGACCGCGCTGTGGTAGTCGGCGGCCGCACTTTCGGCAAGGGCTTGGTACAGATGACCCGCGAGCTGAGCTACAAGTCGAGCCTCAAAGTTACCACCTCAAAATACTACCTGCCCAGCGGCCGCTGTATTCAGGCGCTCGATTATGCCCACCGCAACGAGGATGGCAGCGTAGGACAGATTCCCGATTCGCTGATTTCGGAATTTCTGACCCGAAAAGGCCGCAAGGTCTATGACGGCGGCGGCATTGTTCCCGATGTTGTTGTGGACGCCGACCGTCTTAGCAGCCTCAGCTTCAACCTCATCAACGAATTTTATTACTTTGATTTTGCAACATTATATGCAAATTCACATGCCTCAATTCCCGCGCCGGAAGACTTCGTAATAACCGACGAGATATTTAACGAATTTAAGGCATTCCTGAAAGAACGGAAGTTCACATACCAGTCCCGCACGGAAATGCTGATGGAATCGCTTATTGAGACCGCCAAAGAAGACAAGTATTACGACGTTGCCAAGCCAGAATTTGATGCCCTGAAAGCCCGCGTAGGGCACGAGTTAGACAAAGATATGGACGATTTCAGGGAAGAAATCGGCGAAATCCTGGCTGATGAAATCGCCGGCCGCTATTATTACCAGAAAGGCACCATAAAAGCAGGCCTGCGGGCTGATAAGGCGCTGAAAAAAGCCCGCGAGATATTGACCGACCCTGCTCAATATGCCGGAATTTTCACGCCCGGCGCCGTCATCGCCATGACAAAAAGCGAATAATTGTTAACCATAAATATTAAATTCAGTTTTTATATGAGAACATTTCTACTAATAGCGGCAGGCGCGACGTTGCTCTCCGCCTGCCAGGCCGCACAGAACGTGCTTACCGAGCAGGAAAAAGCCGACGGATGGGAACTCCTCTTCGACGGCAAAACGATGACCGGATGGCGGGATTATAACGGCGATTCACTGACCGGCCCGTGGACGGTGAACAAGGGCGCCATCAAAGCCGAAGGCGGCGGCAGCGACGCCAACGGGTACATCGTTACTACCCAAAAATATGCCAACTTCATCCTGCAATGGGATTGGAAGCTGTCGAAAGCCGGCAACAGCGGCATGTTATACCACGTCGTGGAACGCCCCGACTTTAAAGTGCCCTACATCACCGGCCCCGAGTACCAGCTCATTGACGATGCCAACTTCCCCGAAAAGCTCGAAGAATGGCAAAAATGCGGCGCCGACTACGCCATGTATCTGCCCCCGGCCGACCAGAAGGTCAATCCTGCCGGACAATGGAACACCTCCAAAATAGTGTTCGACAATGGCCATGTAGAATACTGGATGAACGGCGTCAAGACTATCGAATTTGAGGCCTGGACTGACGACTGGTTCGCCCGCAAAAAAGCCGGAAAATGGGCAGAAGAAGACGAATACGGTCTCAGCGACATCGGCGTAATATGCCTGCAGGACCACGGATACCCCGCATGGTTCCGCAACATCAAAATCAAGCAGCTGCCTAAAAAGGAAAAAGCCCCCGTGCAACTCTTTAACGGCAAAGACCTCTCCGGCTGGATTAACTATGGCCAGGAAAAGTGGTATGTGGAAGACAGCCTGCTTGTCTGTGAAAACGGCCCAAACAAGGGCTACGGATACTTCGCCACCGAAAAATATTACCGCGATTTCGATATGAGCGCCGACTTTAAACAGATAACCAACGGCAACAGCGGCATTTTCTTCCGCTCAACGGTCAAAGGAACCCGCGTTACCGGCTGGCAGGTGGAAGTTGCCCCAAAAGGGCACGATTCCGGTGGCGTCTATGAATCCTATAAACGCGGCTGGCTGCACCAAACCCCCGCCGAGCTGGAAACAGTCCTCAAAGAAGGCGAATGGAACACCATGCGCATTCTCGTGAAAGGCAACAGGGTTACTACTTGGCTTAACGGCGTGGAAATGACCAACCTCACCGACGACTTCATCGGGCAGGCTAACGGCCGCATAGCCCTGCAAATCCACGACGGCGGCGACATTAAAGTGCTATGGAAAAACCTCATCCTCAAAGAACTGGGCGACTGACCGTTGCCACATAGCAGGTGGCTCCGGAAATATCAATAACGTGCCGCAGGTGAACAGCGTAATTGTTGGGCATCGGCGGCACATTGCTGTTACTGCGCCAACTGCAGGATATAACAAAAATATATGAAAATCGGGAATATCGAACTGGGGCTTACGCCGCTGTTTCTGGCGCCAATGGAGGAGGTTACCGGCAAGGCGTTCCGCATGATGTGCAAGCGGTTCGGCGCTGACGTGATGTGTACCGAATTTGTCTCGTCAGAGGCGCTGATTCGCGACGTCAAAAAGACAAAGTTGAAGATGTGTCTGTTCGACTTCGACCGGCCTGCGGGCATACAGCTGTACGGGCACGACATCGCCTCCATGGTTGAGGCGGCAAAGGTGGTGGAATCTTTCGCCCCCGATTTTATCGACCTGAATTTTGGCTGTCCCATGAAGAAAATCGCCGGACGTGGCGCCGGTGCCGGACTGCTGCAGAATCCCGACAGGATGCAGCAGATGGCCGACGCTGTGGTGAAAGCCGTGAAGGTGCCCGTTACTGCAAAGACGCGGCTCGGATGGGACAACAACTCACTGATAATCAATGATGTAGCACATCGCCTGCAGGATGTCGGCATCGTGGCGCTGACAATACATGGCCGCACAAAAAAACAGCTCTATACAGGAGAGGCCGACTGGCGCCGCATCGCCGAAGTGAAAAACGCCCCCGGAATCACTATCCCGATTATCGGCAACGGCGACATCGACAGCGCCGCAAAAGCCGCCCGCCTGCTCAATTACAGCGGTGTGGACGGCCTCATGATAGGCCGCGCCGCTATTGGCCGCCCCTGGCTCTTCCACGAAATAAAGCATTTCTTCCAAACCGGAGAATTTTTGCCCCCCCCAACCGTCGCCGAAGTTGTCGCAATTGTCCGCGAACAGCTGCAACTGTCGATAGAATGGAAGGACGACGTCCGCACAGGAATCCTGCTGATGCGGCGCCATTTTGCCCGCTATTTTCCGGGACTGCCCGACTTCCGCCCGCTCCGCATCCGCCTGTTGCAGGCCGACAGCATGGACGCCTTAGATGATGCCCTGAACGACATCGTTGCCCGTTATGGAGGCATGAGAATATTCCCGCCCGACAGTGTGCCGGACGCTAATCTGATACATAATAATGAACTATAGTTATATTACTCCGCAAAAAGCCGGTCTTAACAGCGACCTTTTGTATCGCGAATTTGGTGAGGACGACAAATTTACGGCCGCGCTTTATCGGGCTATGAAAGTGGATTATCCCAAGTTCTTCAAGATGGACAACCTGTCGCGGCTGGGATTCTTGGCGTCCGAATTGCTGTTCAGTCGCATGGAACCGCGGTTCGTGCCGCGCGACGACATCGCTCTGCTGTGCTTCAGCCGTAGCGCCTCGCTCGACGTGGATACCCGTTTCCTGCAGACAACTGCCCCCGATAATTACTTCCCGGCGCCGTCGCTCTTCGTTTATACGCTGGCGAATATCGTGGCCGGAGAAATCACTATCCGCAATAAACTGATGGGCGAGAGCACTGCATTTGTGTGCCGCGAGTTCGATGCCGGACAGATTTTGTCGGCTACGCGGGCGGCTTTCGGAAATTCCGGCACGGTTTTTGTGGCGGTTTTATGGGCAGAATATTTTCGGGAACGGAAGGAAGCCTTGATGTTACTGCTCAATCGCGAAGAAGCAATAGCCTTGACAATCAATGAACTCGGCGCGTTGTTTCAGCATATTTTATAAAATATTATGAATTAAATTAACATTTTTCGACATGAAGACAACTAAAAAGAGCATTTTGATGGCCTTATGCTGCCTGCCCGCCGCAGTGTGTGCGGGCGAAACATCCGGTGTGTCGTTGCTGAAGCTGCCCAGTCAGGCACGGCACAACATAAAAATAGGGATAGAAGTTGGCGCCGAGTCCTTTTGGGGGGATTATAATTCGCTTGCCCGCATCCGCGAACCGGCTACGACGTGGTATGATTACACTTATGCCTATTATGATTCGTACTATGGCGGCGGGGTTCCGTTTTCCGACCAGAAAGTACAAGACCGTTATGTGGGCATCAAGCCAGAATTTTTCTTCGCCAAAAACCGTTGCGGGTTAGCAGTGGGACTGCGCTACACCTCGTTCCGCTCAAGACTTTCAACTGACCGGGACTACTTTCTTTGGCGGCTGTCCGCCGAGAGCGCCGAAGACATGGATTTAGTGCGCATCCGCTCGTTCCGGCAACGCCAGCATTACATCGGTATTCCTGTTGAACTGCGGTTCTTCCCTAACAGCCGGGACCTGCCGTTCCAGCATTATTTCAAGATTGGCACGGTGCTGAACTGTCAGGTCGCCACAACTAACCGCATTTCTTTTGCTAATCAGGCGATGAGTAAATACTCCGCAACGGTGAGCGGTCAGATACCTGACGGCGATGCGTTCAATATGACGGCATTCGCGGCTATCGGCGTTAAGGTAGGCCGCTATCACAGCTGGGGGACGATAGAGTTCCGCGTTCCATGGTTCTTCGCCTCCACCAGCAGCGCCTCATCATTTGTGTCGCCAACTGCCGGTGTGGGCTGCAACATGTCCCTGCTATTGCCATGGGGTAAACAGGCCCCGATGCGCCCCATCTTCAGACACAGATAAAATACTATTAACGATTAACACAAACACCATGAAAAAATATTTAATTATCAGCCTGTTATGCGCGTTTGCCGCATGCAGCAAAACTGACGAGATAGACCGCACCATATTCGTCCCCGACACTTCGGATTCCAACTTGCCTGCATATTCGGAATGGGGCTACAACAGTTTCGGCGCCAAATATGACCGCCGTTCATATTTCCTCGCCTCCAATTCATACGTTCCCTGCAAAATAATTTACAAAGACGATTCTCTGCGGGTGTCGTTCATCGGCGAGCTTAACGGCGACAAGGCTACGCTGACATTCGCTTTCGCGTTGTCCTCTCCTGTAGCCGACATTTCCGACCTTGTCGTACTGCGGCCAGCCACTGACGGGCCGGACGGCAATGAGTACAGCATTAGCGGGGCGGCCGGAAAGGGCTGTACAATCAATATGGTCAAAGAAACTGTTACCTACCCGTCCGGCTACAACTCCCAGCCGCTGACGTCGGTCGAGAATATCAACTTTATTGATGGCAGCATCACCTTTAAGCGGATTCAGAAGCTGCGGGTTGACGAGCGCGACGAGCGCGTCATCCTGTCAGGCACTTTTGAGGCGAAACGCCTGAACAGCAGTTCGGGCTTCCCCGAAGCGCTGACCGACGGGCGGTTTGACATCGGTATGAGCGAGAACGATTTTATCGCCATTCCGTAAAGAAAAGAGGGAAGAAAAATATATCCGCAAAAAGCAGTGGGGTGATGTGCTGCAAGCGGTAAGCTATAAACATTTACCCCATTTGTTTGTTTTTTTGTTAACAATATTCGAAAAAGCAGACAATATAGCTCCATGTAAATTTTATTTCGTATTTTTGCGCCGTTTTTTAGAAAGCAGTACAAAAAATATGAAGCAAATTAAATATGTAACGCCTGCGGAGGCGGTGAAATCGGTGAAATCGGGCGACAGGGTACACCTGAGCAGCGTAGCCGTAACTCCGGTAACGCTGGTGGAAGCCTTGCAAGACCGCGGACGCAATGGCGAATTATATGACGTGAAAATCCAGCATCTCCACGTTGAAGGCAAGCTGGATTACGGCAACCCCGAATTTGAGGGCATCTTTGTGCCGGAACAGTTCTTTGTGGGCGCGAATCTGCGCCAGCAAACACAGGCCGGATATGCCGACTATATTCCCGTGTTCCTCAGCGAAACGCAGAAGCTTATCCGCGAAGGATACCTGAAAGTTAACGTGGTGATGGTACTGTGTTCGCCGCCCGACAAGCACGGGTTCGTCTCACTGGGTTCGTCGGTGGATGCCACCCTTGCGGCCATTGAGAACGCCGACACGGTGATTGCCGCCGTAAATCCCAATGTTCCCCGTGCGTGGGGCGATTCGATGATTTCCATTGACGATATTGACGTCTTCGTGCAGGACACCCGTCCGCTGCATGCGCATGACATGGGCGCTCTGTCGGACATCGACATCCAAATCGGCAAGAACGTCGCCGAACTTGTGGAAGACGGCGCCTGTCTGCAAATGGGCATCGGCGGAATCCCCAATGCCGTCCTTGCACAGCTGGGCAATCATAAAGACCTCGGCGTACATACCGAGATGTTCTCTGACGGAATACTGCCATTAGTAGAGAAAGGCATAGTTAACGGACGCTGCAAAAACATAGATAAGGGCAAAATGGTCGCCACATTCCTGATGGGCTCCCAAAAGCTCTACGACTTCATCGACGACAACCCGCGCGTATTGATGAAAGACGTATATTACACTAACAGCGTACACATTATCAAGCAGTTAGACAAGCTCACCGCCATCAATTCTGCCCTGTCGGTGGACCTCACCGGCCAGGTGTGTGCCGACTCTATCGGTACCAAGTTCTATTCGGGGGTTGGTGGGCAAATAGACTTCATACGCGGGGCGAGCTTCTCCAAAGGCGGTAAACCCATCATCGCGCTGCCGTCAGTTACGCCCAAAGGGGTGTCTAAAATCGCCCCCACTTTGCTCAACGGCGCCGGCGTAGTTACTACCCGTGCCAATATGCATTGGGTGGTTACCGAATACGGAGCAGTGAACCTCTATGGCAAAACATTGCAGGAACGCGCCAGGCTGCTGATTTCTATCGCTCATCCCGACAATCGGGAAGAGTTGGACAGGGCGGCCTTCGAACGCTTCGGACCGCACTTCCACTACGTAAAAAAAGGATAAATTGATAGCGCGTATCAAAAAATACCGTATCTTTGTCCCCAAAAATTAGAGGATGGCTACAAAACAAAAAGAGGCAGTAGAACCCGTGTTCGCACTGCCAACGAAGAACTATCGGTTGATTATCATAGGCTTTATAATCATCATTGCGGGATTTGCCTTAATGGTGGGCTACAGTAGCGTTGACGACCCTGTCGCTTTCGACCCTTCCATTTTCGACTTCCGGCGGATAACGCTGGCGCCATGTGTGGTGCTGTTTGGGTTCCTGTTCGAGATATACGCCATAATGAAGAACTGACCTGCATGAACGCCATAGAAGCCTTTATTTTGGGGATTGTTCAGGGGCTTACCGAGTTTTTGCCGGTGAGTTCGAGTGGACATCTGACCATTGCGGGGACGCTGTTTGGCATGAGCGGTGAAGAGAACCTTGCTTTTGCGATAGTCGTACATATCGCTACCGTATTGAGTACGGTGGTGGTATTGTGGCGGGAAATTGTCGGGCTGTTCGCCGGGCTGTTTGCGTTCCGCTGGAATGACGATACAAGGACGGTGTGTAAGTTGTTACTGTCGGCGGTGCCGGTGGGCATTGTCGGGCTGTTCTGTAAGGATGCTGTTGAGGCCTTCTTCGGAAACGGGCTGATATTTGTCGGCTGTATGTTGTTGGTTACCGCCTTATTGCTGGGCATCTCGTATTATGCCAGACCCCGCCTGAAAGAGAATATTTCTTTCCTTGATGCCCTTGTTATCGGGATTGCGCAGGCGTGTGCCGTATTGCCGGGGCTGTCGCGTTCGGGGTCCACCATTGCCACCGGCATTATGCTGGGTAATAATAAGGAAAAAGTGGCGAAGTTCTCGTTCCTGATGGTCATTATCCCCGTACTTGGGGAAGCTCTTCTCGACCTGCTCAAAGTGTTTGGCGGGGACAACGATGCCTCATTCGGGGCGATTCCGGCCAACGCCATGTTAATAGGCTTCATTGCTGCTTTCGTGTCGGGCATGGCGGCCTGTCGGTGGATGATTAGCATCGTTAAGAAGGGGAAATTAATATATTTCGCGATATATTGCATAATAATGGGTTTAATAGCTATCTTTGCGAATTGAATAATGTCGGACAATTACGACTTTTTAGCAGGCGAAGTATTGCTCTTTGACAAGGATTTAGACTGGACGTCGTTTGATTTGGTGCAGCGTGTGCGCAATCAGTTGTGCCGACATCTGCGGATTAAGAAGCTGAAGGTGGGGCATACGGGGACGCTGGACCCGAAAGCGACGGGCCTGCTCATCGTCTGCACGGGGAAAGCCACCGGCAGAATTGAGGAATTGCAGCTGGGCGAGAAAGAATATATCGCCACGCTGAAATTAGGGGCCACAACGCCATCGTATGATACGGAGACCGCCGAAGACCGGCATTTTGAGACAGGGCATCTCAGTGAGGCGCTCGTGCGGCAAACGCTGGCCACATTTGTGGGCGACAGTCTGCAAATGCCCCCGCTATTCAGCGCCATCAAGGTGGACGGAAAGCGGGCTTATAATGCTGCACGGCGCGGTCGCCAGCTGGAGCTTGCCGCCCGTCCGGTGAACATCCCCGAACTGGAGCTGCTGGCCATGAAAGAGGATGAGCTGAGCATCCGCGTGGTGTGCAGCAAAGGCACTTACATCCGGGCGCTGGCCCGCGACATCGGCGCGGCCCTCAAGTGTGGCGCCTATATAGTGCAGTTGCGACGTACCCGCATAGGGACAGCCCGCATCGAAGAGGCCATGACAATTGACTCGTTCCTGAACAGACTGAAAGAAATTGAGAATTAAAAATGATTTTATAAACCTTTTAATTGGTAGTAAAGATGATAAACATGAAATTATCGAGATTTAAGTATAAATTGCCGGACGACGCAATTGCACTTTATCCGACGCCTCATCGCGACGAATCCCGCCTTATGGTGCTGCATCGCGATACGCATAAAATTGAGCACAGGATTTTTAAAGACCTGACCGAATATTTCACTGACCAGGACGTTTTCATCTTCAACGATACCCGCGTCTTTCCGGCGCGCCTCTATGGTAACAAGGAAAAAACCGGCGCCGAAATCGAAGTGTTCCTCTTGCGGGAACTCAACCGCGAGCAGCGCCTGTGGGACGTATTGGTGGACCCCGCCCGGAAGATACGCATAGGCAACAAGCTGTATTTTGGCGACGACGAGCTCGTGGCGGAGGTCATCGACAATACCACCTCGCGGGGCCGTACCCTGCGCTTCCTCTATGACGGCCCCTACGAGGACTTCAAGAGCACCCTGTTCGGGCTGGGAGAGACGCCTATACCCCGCTTCATACAGCGCCCCGTAGAGCCGGAAGACGCCGAAAGATACCAGACTATCTTCGCCAAATATGAAGGTGCAGTGGCCGCCCCTACCGCCGGCCTGCACTTTAGCCGCGAGCTGCTGAAACGCCTCGAAATTATAGGCGCCAACTTCGCTTTCGTTACCCTCCACATGGGGCTGGGCAGCTTCCGCAGCGTGGACGTGGAAGACCTCACCAAACATAAAATGGATTCCGAACAGTACAGGATTCCCGAAGACGCCGCCACAATTGTCAATAAAGCCATCTCCGAAGAACGTAATATCTGTGCTGTGGGAACAACCGTGATGCGTGCCGTTGAAAGCTCCGTATCTGTGGAAGGCTTCCTTAAACCGGTGGACGGATGGACCAACAAGTTCATATTTCCCCCATACAACTTCCGCATCGCCAAAAGCATGATTTCGAACTTCCATTTGCCGCTGTCAACCCTGCTGATGATGGTCGCGGCTTTCGGCGGTTTTGAATTTGTTATGGAAGGCTACCATCAAGCGGTGAAAGAAGGCTACCGGTTTGGTACCTATGGCGATGCTATGCTGATATTATGACCGCTCCGGTTATCACTGTTTATACTGACGGCGCAGCGCGTGGCAATCCCGGACCCGGCGGGTTCGGTGTGGTCTTGCTTAGCGGCCAGTTCCGAAAAGAACTTTCGGGGGGCTTTGCCATGACCACTAACAATCGAATGGAACTCATGGCCGTTATTGTCGGCCTTGAAGCCCTCAAAATAGAACACAGCAAAGTTACTGTTTATTCCGATTCCCGCTATGTGGTCGATGCTGTGGAAAAGCGTTGGCTCGATTCATGGGTCAAGAAGAATTTTAAGGACAAGAAAAATCCCGACCTGTGGATGCGCTTCCTGCGGGTCTATCAGCGTCACGACGTCCGTTTTGTGTGGGTCAGGGGGCATGCTGAAATCCCCGAAAATGAGCGGTGCGACCAGCTCGCTGTAGCGGCCTCCTTCGCCCCGAACCTGCCCGCCGACATCGGATATGTACAATCAAATACCCCGAATTGCTAAAACTGCCGTCCCGAATATTAAATATTGCTTCCAAAAAGAACAATTAACGGGTAACTACCGTTATTTTTGCATTGAAATTTTGTACTCATGTTAAACAAGATAAAAGAACTGCGGCAAGAGCTTGAAAGCGCTACTGCCGCCGCATTAGACGATGTGGAGGCCTTGCGGCTTCGGTTTATCAGTAAAAAAGGGCAGCTCAGCCAGCTGTTTGAGGAATTTAAAACCGTATCGCCGGAGCAGAAAAGGGCTGTGGGGCAGGCGATTAACGAGTTGAAGACTTTCGCGCTGGAGAAAATCAATCTTCTGCGTGAATCGTTTGAGAATCGTGGCGAGCAGGACGTCCACAGCGACCTCACCCGCCCGTCGGAGCCATTGCGGCTGGGGGCGCGGCATCCGCTGTCGATTGTGCGCAATGAAATTATCGACATCTTTGGCCATATCGGGTTTAATGTTGCCGAAGGACCGGAAATTGAGGATGACTGGCATGTGTTTTCAGCGCTGAACTTTCCGCCGGAACATCCGGCCCGCGACATGCAGGATACTTTCTTCATACAGCGCAGTCCGGACGTGCTGTTGCGGACGCATACTTCCAGCGTACAGGTGCGGGTTATGGAAAAAACGCCGCCACCAATCCGTTCCATATTTCCCGGCCGGGTCTATCGCAACGAGGCTATCTCGGCACGTGCCCACTGCCTCTTTCATCAGGTAGAGGGGCTGCTGATAGATGAGAACGTCTCTTTTGCCGACCTGAAACAGGTGTTGCTCTATTTTTCCAGGGAGCTGTTTGGCGAGAAGAGCGAAATCAGGCTGCGGCCATCATATTTCCCGTTTACCGAGCCGTCAGCCGAAATGGACGTCAGCTGTTCGATATGCGGAGGAAAGGGGTGCAACATCTGCAAGGGCACCGGTTGGCTTGAGATACTCGGCTGCGGAATGGTTGACCCTAATGTGCTGACATTCTGTGGAATAGACCCGAAAAAATATACGGGATACGCTTTCGGCATGGGCATTGAACGTATCGCCATGCTGAAGTTCGGTATCTCCGACATACGGCTGTTCTTTGAGAACGATGTACGCTTTCTGCGCCAGTTTTCCGGTGTGGCCTGACACTGTTCCGGCATTTTACGGGTGAAGCGCTGAATAGAGTACGCCTTCCCGCATGGAATACGCGGTTTGGACGATGTAGGGGATGTCCAGTCTGCGCATAATAAATTTGATGAACAGTATCGCCGGAACTATCATTTCTATCCGCAGAGGTAACATGCCGCGCATCTGTTGGCGTTGAGCGCCGGTCGAGGAGATAATCAGCGATGCGATATGTTCAAAATCGGCGGGTTCAATCTTCCTGAACGGTGGATAGAAGTCTCGCGGGGGGACGTCGTCAAGCAGGTCAACGATGGTGTCGAAAGCGCCGGAGCAGCCTATCAATCGTTCGACGGTTTTTCCTGACATGCCGTCCCACAGAGGTTGCAATCCTGCCGCAAACCAGTCTTCAATTGCGCTGATTTCGGCAGGCGTTACGGGGTCGGACAGCGGGAAACGTGCCAGAACACGCGCCACTCCCAATGGAAAACTCTCTTTCCAGACCGGCACATTGTTGACGGTATGGATAAATTCGTGGCTGCCGCCGCCGATGTCAAGGATGAGTGCCGAGCCGGAGATACTGCCGAAAGCTAACTGTACACCCCGAAAAATGAGCTGTGCTTCTTCCTGGCCGGAAATGCACGTAATATGGAAGCCGGTTTCCCGTAGCAGGAAGTCAATAAATTCGGTGCGGTTAACCGCGTCGCGTACTGCCGAAGTGGCCAGCGCCACGACGCTGTCGGCGCCGCCAATGCGGTCGAGCGTATGCCGGTGCCGCTGTAATGCATCGGCGGCTCGCCGGAACGCCCCCTCCGACAGCTCATTCCTGCCGATACTCTCACGTCCCAGCTTCACCGCTTCAGTCCCCTGAAACAGAATATTATACCGGCTGCCATCGGTCTCGGCAACCAGCATATTGCACGTATTAGTACCCAAATCAATAATTGCATGACGCATACTGTATTTTTTAAGCCGCAAAGATAGTGAAATATATTTTTCTCCGTTACAGATGCCCTTCCAGTGAGGAAACAAATCTCCATAAACTGACACAGGCGCGATTCACATCGCACCTGTGTCTGCTTTTTTCTATTTTATTTATGCAACCAATTTCATTTTTTTTGACGGCGGAATGATTCTACCACTTCATACATGCAAGGGATGACCAATAGCGACATGATTGTGGATGTGAACATACCGCCAATGACAGCCAGCGCCATTGGCGAGCGCAGGGAGGCGCTCTCGTCGCTGCCAATCGTGAGAGGAACCAGCGCCAGAATAGTGGTGAGGCTGGTCATTAATATCGGCCGGATACGTTGCTGTCCGGCCTGTACGATAGCTTCGATACGGTCAATGCCTTGCGCCCGCAGCTGTATGATGCGGTCTATCAGCAGAATGGAGTTGTTTACCGCAATACCGGCCAGCATGATAATGCCTATATAGGCCATCATGTTCAGCGTTTTGCCGAAGACGAGGAACACCAGCACCGAGCCTACAAGAGCCATGGGGATGGTCAGCAGGATGGTAAAGGGATGAATGAGTGATTCGAACTGTGACGCCATAACCATATACACCAGCACGATAGAGAGTATCAGTGCGAAGGTGAGGCTCGACATTGATTCGGCTCGCTTTTCTTCTTCGCCGCCGACGTTGATTTTATAGCCGGCCAGCAACTCTATCGGCGCCACCGATGCACGGATTTCGTGGACGGCCTCGTCAAGCGGGACGGCCTTTTCGAGCTGGGCGGTAACCCGCGCTATGCGGCTCTGATTACGGCGGTATATTTCGCGGGGCGATTCGCCGAAAGAAATCTTAGCTAATTCATTGAGATAGAACGTATTATTGTTCCCTGTAATTTGAATAGCAGCCAGGTCGGCCACCCCTTTATCCGGCAGTTTGATAGTGATGTTTTGCAGTTCGCCGTTGCGTTCTACCTGGCCGGCGTTCTGGCCTTCCAACTGTGCCTGTATCTGCGAGATAATTGTAGATACGCTGATATTGTACATGCCCGCTCTCATGCGGTCGATGACTAAGTTGACTTCTGGGGCGCCCGCTTCCATTGACGATTCGATATTGTAGAGGCCGTGGACGTTGCTGATAAGTTGCTTGATTTCGGTAGCTGTGCCGCTGATGATGTCCAAGTCGTCGCCTTCAACTTCCACTACCACGGGTTCCGATTCGGTGCCCATAACGCTCTTCAGGGCGCTTTCTTCCTGCTTGTAGGTGATTTCCATCTCGTCGGAGACGACTACGGCGTCGCTAAGCAGGCGTATGGCTGCGGTGGAGATAATTTTGCTGTCGGGTTTCATCCGCACTAATATGGTGGCGGTGTTTTCGCCATCAAACAGGGATGATTCTGAGGCGGATATGCCGTTGGACGGCCCCACATGAGAGAACAAAAGTTCAATATCATCGGGTAATGTTTCGTTGACAATGGCTTCTATATTGGCGACGGCGGAGGCGGTGCGCTCTAAGCGGGTACCTTCGGGCATACGAACTTCGAGGGTGAAACTGCGCGTCTCCGTTTTCGGCATAAATTCTGTTCCGACAAGCGGCAACAGCAGGACGGTCAGCCCTATAAGCGTCAGGGCGCCGATAACTACTGTCCACTTGCGCCGCAGCATCCGCTCCAGAAAGCGCCCGTATCCCCGTACCTGTACCGACTGGAACTGAATGTTCTTCTTTTTGTAGAACAGGTTGAAGAACATCGGGATAACCAGAATGGCCACTACTAATGACGAAATCAGGGAGAAGGCCACTGTCCAGGCCTGGTCTTTAAACAGAGCGCCGGATGCGCCATGCAGATATACGATAGGCAGGAACACCACGATGGTGGTGAGTGTGGAGGCGACGATAGCGCCGCTCACCTGGGCGGTGCCTTCTATGGCGGCTTCGCGGACAGTCATGCCGTTTTCGCGGTTGCGGAAGATGTTTTCCACGACCACAATAGCGTTGTCGATGAGCATACCTGCACCAAGTGCAAGGCCGCCCAGCGACATGATGTTCAGCGTCAGTCCGTTGAAATACATCAGGTTAAATGTGGCGATAATTGAGATGGGGATAGCGATGCTGACAATCAGGGTGGCATCGATGCGTCGCAGGAACACATACAGCACGATGACGGCCAGCACGATGCCCAGCAAGGCGGAATCTTTCACCCCGCTGATAGCCTCGCTGATAAATACGCCCTGGTTGTTTACCAGGTCGAGTTTATAGCCCGGCAAGGCCTTCTCAATAGTGGTCATCGCCTCGGAAACTTTCTCGACCGCCGTTACGGTGTTCGACTTAGTCTCTTTGTATATTGCCAGTCCGAGGCACTGTTTTTGGTTGAGCCTTACTATATTTTCGGGGTCTGTATTTTTGAAGTTCACCTTTGCCACTTCGCGCAGGAACACGGGGGCATATCCGGCCTGCTGATTATTGGTGTCGGTTTGTTTGTAGCCCACAATAATGTTCTCGAAATCAGCCTGTTCGGTTAGCCGACTTACGCCTTTCACCACATAGCGGGTACCCTGTTCTTCGATGGAGCCGCCGGATATGCTCTGGTTAAAGCTCTGGATGCGGCTGCTGAGGCCGTCAACGGTCAGCCCGAAAGCCTCCAGTTTATAGGGGGTTGTTTCGATGACCACTTCCAGTTCCTGTGCCCCTGATACTTCCACGTCGGCGACGCCTTCCAGCCGGATGAGCTCGTTGCGGATGTAGTTCTGGGCTACCTTGCGCAGTTCGTTCATGTCGGAGATGTTGTCATTGCTCAGCGCCAGCATCAGTATTGGCGTGGCATTGGGGTCATGCTGGGTGATGTTCAGCTGGTCGATGTCGAGGTTCTGGGAATAGCTTGACATGGCCTTTTGCAGGTCGAGGAAGGCCTCGTCCATGTCTTTTCCCCACGCATATTCGACCGTAATCTGTGCCAGCCCGACCTTTGAGATGGAGGCCACCTGCACCACGTCTGACTGCCGGATTGCCAGCGCCTCCAAGTTCTCCACGAACTGCTTCTCCATCTCCTCCGGCGGACGCTCGCCAGCCTGAAGCTCGATGTATAGCCGCGGGTTGTTCAAGTCGGGGAACAGGTCTATCCCCAGCCGGGTGTACGAGATGTACCCCAACAAGACCACTGCCATTACCACCATCAGGACGGTTACGGGATTGTTAACCGAAAATTCGCTGATTTTTCTCACGGCGGAACTTATTTGATAATTTTTACTTTCGAGCGGTTGCGCAGGGTCTCATAGCCCTTTACTACCAAACGGTCATTGAAATTCAGACCGGAGATGATTTCTACCTGGTCTTTATTCTCGTAGCCGTACATGACCATGCGTTCTTCGGCGGTGGTGCCGTCAGTGCCGACCACAAATACTGCTTTCCCGCCGCGGCTGGACACTATCACATCTTTGGAGATGACCACAGTGCTGTCTTTATGGGCAAGTACTATTTCGGCCTGCACAAACATGCCCGGCCGCAGCAGCAATTTGGGGTTTTTGACGGTGAGTTTGGAGACGAATGTGCGGGTCTCGGTGCTGATAGCCGGTGAAATTTCGCGCACGTAGCCATGCAAAGTGTCGTTAGGCAAGGTGTAGTTCATCACGCGCACGGGCTGGTTCTTCTGCACCGTATTAATCTGTTTCTCAGGCAGATTAACTTCCAGCAGCAGGTTTTCATAGCTCATCAGGGATACCACTTCGGTGCCGCTGTTCACTTTCGTGCTGTTGGTATAATACGGTAGCGCGGTGATGACGCCGCGGAAGGGCGCCTGTACGCGCATTTGCTTGTACTGTATCAGTGCGGCGTTGTAGCTGTCGCGTGCGTTCACAGCGCTGACCTCGGCATTGGTCAACTCTGTCTGGGTTACTCCGCCTTTCTCATAGAGCGACTTCTGGGATTGGAAGTTCTGTTCGGCACGTTTCAGGCTTATCTCTTTGGCTTCCAGCCCCAGATTATTGAGGAAAGCCTCGTCTTCCAACTCCACGATGGTCTGTCCCTGGGCAACCGCATCGCCCAGCATGAAAGGTTTGCCGGTAGCAGGGTTGGTAGCTAATTTATACTTGCCCGACATCTCGGTGGACAACGTTACAGACTGGCTGGCTACTACTGTCCCCGTGGTGCTGATAGTTTGCTCAATGGAGCCGGGACGCACATCAGCAACCGTTACCGGCATCGCCGTGTCGGCCGACACATTCGTACTCGTCGAACTGCATCCGGCAATGCCTGCCGATATGCCAACCAATATGGCAAAAGTATATTTCAATTTCATATAACGATTTTTTTATATTTGCTATTGTTTTAGAACATCATTGCCGCAAAAGGTTTAATGTGCCGGTTAAAAATTTCATTCCCGTATGTTCATGCGGGCAAATGGCACGGCCTCTAATGTGGCAAAGTCGCCCCGCAGATATTTGAAATAGCCGGTAATGGCAATCATGGCGGCATTGTCGGTGGTAAAGGAGGCCTTGGGAATAAAGAGGTTCCACTGCCGCTTTTGTGCCTGCTGTTTCAATGCCTTCTGAAGGCCGGAATTGGCCGACACGCCCCCCGCCACAGTGATTTCGCGGATGCCGGTTTGTTTGGAGGCCTTTATCAGTTTGGCAAGCAGGATGTCGATGACCGCTTCCTGTAGAGATGCACACAGGTCGGCCTTGTGTTCTTCGATAAAATCGGGGTTGTCTTTGAGGCGGTCGCGCAGAAAATACAGGAAGCTGGTTTTCAGGCCGCTGAAGCTGTAGTTGAGGCCGTCGGCGTGGGGGCGGGCGAAGGCGAATGTGGCGGGCCTGCCCTCTTGTGCCAGGCGGTCGATAAGCGGGCCGCCGGGGTAGGGCATACCCATGATTTTGGCGCATTTGTCAAAGGCTTCTCCGGCAGCATCGTCAATAGTCTGTCCCAGCATCTCCATGTCCAGGTGACTGTTAACGCGGATAATCTGCGAATTGCCGCCGCTAACTAACAGGCACAGATGCGGGAAGGCCGGCTTCGGCGCGGGGGAACCGTCTGTATCCGGCTCGCTGATGAAATGCGCCAATACGTGCCCCTGCAAATGATTGACCTCAATTAGCGGGCGATTGAGCGCCAATGCAAGTCCCTTGGCAAACGACACCCCAACCAGCAGCGACCCCAGCAGCCCCGGCCCGCGCGTGAACGCTATGGCCGACAGCGCATCAACCGGAACGCCTGCCTGCTTTAACGCCTGAGATACCACCGGAACAATGTTCTGCTGATGCGCCCGCGACGCCAATTCCGGCACCACACCCCCGTATGCTTCATGCACCTTCTGCCCGGCAATGACATTCGACAGCAGAACACCGTCACAAATAACCGCTGCCGACGTGTCATCGCACGACGACTCAATACCCAATATTATGCTCTTATGTTCAAAATCAGACATGCAATTGTATTATTACAGCACAAAGATAGCTGAAAAATAACAGCTCTGCACAATGACGAGGTTATTATTTTATTAAATGACTGAGCAGCAAAAAACAAAATATAGTGATGATAATATCAATTTTTTTATTAAGTGTTATTATCATCATCATAATTTTTTATTCAGCTGTTAATGGATATTCCCAGAATGGGTTCCTTATTGGAGAATTACTGCTGGTGCGTTAACTTTTAATATAAATTAACATTCAAATAAATTGAGTTCTTTGACATTTTGATTAAACTGGCTCGTTATGGTTTCTGTGAGAAGTTCGCTGATTGGGGTTTTGTCGAAAGCCGACACACCTAAAATCTGCATCAATTCATAAACAGAGTAGTCGCTTTTGATTACCTTCTTTATATAAGCAATTAATAAATAGGCGATTATGGCTATCCATAAATGAATTTTGACAGCATTTTCACTGTGTCCCCAGAGTTTTTTGACTGTGAGATTTTGCTTAATCCACTTGAAAAACACCTTGATTTGCCACCTGTTTTTGTACAGATTAGCAACTTCAAGGGCAGAAATTTCAAAATCATTCGTCAAAAACACAAGCAATTCATCGTTTTCGGCATCGTAAAATTCAATCAGACGCAGTTTTTCGGGGTAAAGGTTTTTTGATTTGGTTCCTGTCAAAATCACTGTTTTATCGGTTCGCAACCCTGTGGTTTCGTCAACATTGAAAATCTGCTCTGTTACTTCGTAACGCATTCTTTCTTTGGCTCTTGTAACGAAAAATGCACCCGCATTATTGATACGGAACAAGGCCGCGAAATCAACATACGCCCTGTCCATCAGATAAATGGCATTCGCGTAAACATAATTTCGTCAAGTGCGTTGCTGTCGTGGCATTTACCGTCAGTTATCCAGATAAATTCAGGAATACTGCCGCGCAGATTGAGCAAATATGCATTTTGACAGCGCCTCGACTGTATTTGCCTTCCGCCCACGTGAAAAGATTGATACTCACTGAAATAGACGTTGAATCCAATGCGTAAATTTCATTGTCGAGCGTCAAATTCGGAACAGGATTTTCGGAATAAAGCGGTCGCACTTTGGCTATCAGATAATTTCCAAAGTCTGCAAAAATACGCCAATCGCGACTTTCATTCGCCCGCGTAAGCGCGGTATGGTCAACCAACTTTTTTATACCCAGATGATAATGCTTGTGCTTGTGCGCTTTCAGGCAAACGCAAATCATCCGAATTGAGTTTTGTGCCGTGATTTGACCGAAAAGCAGTTGTAAAAACTGGTTCCAGCAACTCAATCCGTGATTGCGGCAATTGCCATTGTAGCGATGAACACACTTGTCGAACTCATATTTATCAATGAAATCAATCATCTGCGAGAAAATGTATTTGCCAATAAACATAATCCTGGGTTTTTACCACAAAATTACGTCAATTCAAGTCGAAAAATCAAATAACGCATATAAACAATTGTATATATGTTAATTACAATAAAATATCGAAAGTTAACGCACCACTACTAATCTCCAAAAAATAAATTATTCTAAATCGTTCGGGTGTACAGTTAAAATAGTTTGATAATATTCGTCTGATTTTTCTTCTAACCTCCACTTAAACAAACTATCTAACGGATTAAATGTCAATGTTTTTTTATTCGATTTTATCATAATGCTATCTAAATAGTGCGGTATTCCTGTTTCATTTGAGAAACCAAATGCCTGAATAGTTTTAGCAATAAAAAACGTAGTTTGTTCATTCGGATAAACAATTTTAGAAAATTCATTTACATTGGGGCTATTATAATTGTGTTTACTGCTACTGCCAGAAACTATGATAGTGTCATTACTCTGATTTTCAATCAGAAAATCAATCTGCAGTTCTCTATCACACGAATAAAACGTGAAAGATAGAATCAAAAATAGAAATGCCATTTTTTTCATACTTAAACCTCCATTTATTTAAGATTCCACGACCACATAAAAGCCCACAAAGCACCTGCCATTCCAATGCCTATAGACGAAATGGCGCCGCCGCTGAGGATGTCTCCCAGTGCCCATTTCCACCATTTTTCGCCGCTGGGGTCGGTGTATCGCAGGGGGTTGTTCAGGGCATAGCTGTAGCGGTTGTG
>JAISSS010000145.1 GCA_031272965.1 Bacteroidales bacterium
TCAATACCGAGGCGGCGGAACTGCACCTTGAACTGGTTGTAGGTGCCGCCATAGAGGTAGGAAGTGCTGACGATATTGTCGCCCACGCTCGCTATGTTGTTGATAGCGAGGAACTGCGCCGCCTGCCCGGAAGCCGTAGCGACGGCGGCAGTACCACCTTCGAGGGCGGCTAAGCGGTCTTCAAAGACCGACTGCGTAGGGTTCGTCAGGCGCGTGTAGATGTTACCGAACTTGCGCAATGCAAAGCGGTCGGCGCCGTCTTTTGCATCTTCAAAGACATACGAGGACGTCTGATAGATAGGCACTGCCCGCGACTGGGTCGTCGGGTCAACATGCTGCCCCGCGTGTACCTGCAGGGTCTCAAATTTCAATTTTGTCATAAAAAATACTAATATAAACAGTTAAACAAAATATAAAACACTAAATTATTTTCGGGAACTGAAAACGCTGCTGTGAATTTCGCGGATGGCCGCGTCGCGGTCGGGGCGGTTAACGACGATGTAGCTGACCAAGTCGGAAGCGCCGGAGCCACTCAGCAGGACGTTAATATGTTTGTACTCTATCGCCGCAAAGATTCGCGCCGATACGCCGTGATATGATTGCATGCCCGTGCCTGCTACGGCGAGCAGCGACACGTTATCGGCAATCTCAATGTTGTTGACAACGTCAAAATCTAACTTTCCGCAGATGTCGCGAACCTGTTGTATTGAACTTTTGTCGAATATAATATTAATGCTCGTCTGTGCCGTAATGACCGAGCGAATGTTGAGGCGGCGATTGTTGAAGTCGGTGGTTATCCGGGCCAAGATTCCGGGTTTGAAGCCCACGCCAGGCCCGTTGAGCTTCAGGATGGCGATGTCGTCGGTATGCGCCACGCTTTTGACCACATTGGGGGCGATGGAACTGTCGTCAGAGATGGTTGTACGCAGTATTTTCCGGCCTTCGGCGATGTCATAGATGAATATGGGGATTCCATATTGTGCGAGCGGCTCGACGATGCGGGGGAACACGCCGGAGCAGTTGAAATATGACAGCTCGGAGGCCTCGCCGTATGTGAGCCGGCCAGCGTAATCGGCGTCCGGCACGATACTGTCGTCAGCAGTCTTAAAGGGCTTCCTTATTTGCCACAGCTCAAGTCGCGTCGAATTAAGGATATATGTCAGCGCGGCAGCGGTATAGTCGGCGGCGCGATGCCCGAGTCTCACGATTTTCCCTTTCTCGGTGATTCCGTAAGAGCCGGGGACGATGCTGACCGGCGCGAACTCCGCATGACGGACAGTTATGCAGGATTCATCGGTCAGGATGCTGGCGGCGCCCGATTCATCGCTCACGCGCAGCCCTATATCTTCCGGCAGGCGTATTGCGGAATCCACACCCTGCGCCTGCAGGATGGCGTCGAACAGAGCGGCGGTGATTTTCTCGGCAAACGACATTATCTGGTCATACAGCGTCGGCGAGCAGTCGCCCGTATAACTGATACCCATCAGCAGGGTCTTCAGCCGCTCAACCCACGTGTCAACGGTCGGGCTGTGAACCCCGTGCAGCTGCGCGATGCTGTCTATCGCCTCAACGATACGCGAAATCGGGGCCTCCGGCTGCGTCCGGCTGCTCAGTAGGGCAGGTATCGCCTCACTCAACGCATCCTGAACGGAACAAACAGCTGAAACAACTATTATATATCTGTCATCGCCCGCAGCTTTCAGCAGGCGCACAACTGACGAGGTTACATCGCAGTTATGCAGGTTGTTTCCGCCAAATCTTACTGTACAATAATACGGCATAAACTCTAAACTCAAAAAAATTGTTGGATAAATCTAAAAACGATTATTTCTAAAAAACGATTATTTAAAGGGCATTACAGTCTTCGTCGGGCGTTCCGGATGAACACACGCGAAGACTGTCACATGCACATAGGCGTATATGCGCTATAATTGTCCCCTGTATGAACAATTGACAAAATCCGATATGTATAAATGTCTTTCATCAATTTTCTATCAATTCGGTTGCAAAGATGGGAACTTTTTAAATACGTTCTGCAACTGCCCGACAAAAAAACGCAAAAAAAGAGCTTCCGCAGGTCATATTTTTGAATAATTTAATATTGGGATTGCTTTTTTCGCTATTTTTGCAGGTAAAATTCGGATACAGGATGAATATAAGCGAACAGGGCGTCAATGAATGTTCGGGATGCGGATTGTGTGCTGTAGCTTGTCCACACGCAGCAATTGAGGTGCGGCATAATGCGGCGGGTTTTTTTGAGCCGGCAGTAGCCGCCGAAAAATGTGTTAATTGCAGCATTTGCACAAATGTTTGTTATAAATATCTGCCCGCCAAAGAACCTTTTGAAAATGTCTTCCAAGAGAAACGCATATATGGTGCGTGGAGCAAAAACCGCGATACTGTGATTTCTTCCAGCAGCGGCGGGGTAGGGTATGAACTGACGAAGTATTTCAGACAGAACGGCTATAAAATTTGCGGCTGTATTTTTGAGGCCGCCAATAACTGCTGCCGACATATCGTCGCCGAAAGCGACGCCGATTTAGAGGCCATAAAAACATCGAAATACCTGCAAAGCTACACCGTATCAGCATTTTCACAGTTTACCAGAGGCGAGAAGTATCTCGTTGTCGGCTCCCCCTGTCAAATTTACGGGTTGCGTAAATATATTCAAGACAAAAAATGGGAAGATAATTTTTTATTGGTGGATTTTTTCTGTCATGGAACGCCGAGTTTTAACCTCTGGAAGAAATATAAGGAACATTTATGTAAAAATAAAAAATTCCTGAAAGATGTCCGTACTGTGAATTTCCGCCATAAGGATGTGTACACCGCATGGCATTCGTACTCCACGACGGCGAAGGATTCTGCCGGAACCCAGTTTGCTCAGCCATTCGCGGTGAACATGTTTTTCAGGTTTTTCCTCAACGATTCGTGCCTGAACGCAGCCTGCTATCACTGCAAACTGCGGCTGGACCATTGTGCGGCCGACATTCGCATCGCCGACTTTTGGGGCGATAAATATGCGGATAACGACAGCGGCGTAAGCCTTGTAATCACCAACAGCGACAGAGGACAGCAGGCTTTCGACCTGCTACAACCCCAACTGACCGTTGAGCGCTGCGCCTTTGCCGACCTGAAAAATTCGCAGGGGCAGCGATTCTTTGAGCCACATAAAGAGCGGACGGCCATTCTCTGCGAGCTACAGGGAAAAACGGCATTGGAAAAAATCGGCAAAAAATATTTCGGATATCGGGAAGAATACAAAAAAACGGAAAGATTTCTATCCCGATTGATACGCATAATCTCCGCGTGGAATAATAAAACCACAGAGGGCATATAGAGTCCACAGAGAAAGAACCTCTGTGAACTTTGTGTACTCTGTGGTTCACTAACAGTTATTCAAACCGGAGCCAGTCTATGTCGAAGAGGTCGCCTGTGCCGCCGCTGAACTGTAGCCACAGCGTTTGGATGCCGCGCAGGTTATGCACTTCGCATGACAGTGTTTTCCATCCGACATTCGGGGGTACCGTGATGGAGCCATGTGCGCCGCCCCATGGTTTATCGCCGACGATGCGTATCGTGCCGCCGCCTTGTGAACGTACACGGACAGTGAGGCGTGTAACGCCCTCTCCATAGTCGATATATTTCCATGCGGCGCGGTCGCCGTCGTGAATAGCGCCGATTTCTTCGTTGTCTTTTTGGCCATTGACGAGGCGTATTCGGGCGTTCCCGAACAGCAGGCAGGCGCGTTCGGCGTCTATTTTTCCGGCAGCTTTCAGCGGCGCTCCGGCGCCCTGTGAGGTCATCGGCACTTCGGGGATACTGCCGTCCGGCAAGAACTCTATCGGCTCTATGCAGGCTTTGCGCATCATCACGCAGTTGTGCGTCGGGCGGTGATACAGCACATACCACTTCCCCTGAAACTCGACCACCGAGCCGTGATTGTTCCATGCTGACGGGTCGCTGCCGGCATTGTCAATAATCACGCCGCCATATTTGAACGGTCCCAGCGGCGATTCCGACGTGGCATATCCTATGCACGTGGGGCGGTCCTGGCGGCCGATATGGGCATACACCATATAATAGAGGCCGTTGCGTTTGAATACGAAGCCTCCCTCGTGAAAGAAATGTTCCTTTTCTGTAACCAGGCCGTCCACAATGCTTGTCTTGTCGAGGGTG
The DNA here is from genome assembly GCA_031272965.1 of Bacteroidales bacterium. GTDB lineage: Bacteria > Bacteroidota > Bacteroidia > Bacteroidales > Prolixibacteraceae > JAISSS01. The sequence continues at coordinate 4,180 of JAISSS010000145.1, forward strand.
AGCATGTCCCGATTCATCTTTGCGCCCTTGGCGGAGAACTGCCCCCAATAATAGTAGGCCTGGCCGTCGTCATCGATGAATACGGTGGGGTCGATACCCCGTATCCCGTCAATGGCAGTTCCGTTTCGGAAGGGGCCGTGCGGCGCTGCGCTCACGGCTACCCCCTCGCCACCGTCCGACAGGCAATAATAGAGGTAATATTTGCCGTCGCGCTCAATCATATCGGGGGCATACAGATACGCATCAGAATAAGGCACCTCGTCGCCCGCGCCTTTGGATGCGAATGAGTTCTCAAACAGCTGCCACCGTGTCAGGTCGGATGACGCCAGCACGTTGTAACGGTGCGAGCAGTAATAGCCGGACGATTCATCAAGCGAACCGTAGATATACATCTTGCCGTCTTTGTCGGTGCGGGCAGTGGGGTCGGCAATATATATTCCGGGCGGCGAGATGGGATTACCCCCCTGCGCGTCAGCATCGTTGAGCGGCACAAATTCCCACGAGAAACTGCTGTCAGTATTTATTGTCAGCAGGCGGAATCCGAATGAATGGTCGTCGAAGTTCCGACTTGTGGTCTCGCCGTTGAGGATGCTGATTCCCCCGAAAGAATTTCGTCCGGTGGTGTGGGTATGGCCGGCAAGCCATATTATTGTGCCTGCATCTGCAAATTGCCGCAGCAGGTTTTCGCGGTGGCTTTGCGGGATGTTAAAATACTGGTCTGCCTCGTTGACGTCCCCCACAAACGGCGGCACATGGGTGAGGATAATGACCGGACGTCCTGCTTTTTGGGCTTTCTTCAGTGCGGCAGACAGCTGCCTGTCCTGCCGTTCCTTCTCGGACGCGGGCGCTTCACGAAACAGCTGCGTATTTAATGACACAAGCGTAAATCCTTTGGCCTCAAAGGTGGTAAAGTCGGCGCCGAAATATTTGCGGTAACGGCGCAACCCTTCGGCAGTTACGGGGTCGGGCAAATCATGATTGCCCGGAGTGAGAACGACCGGACAGCGCAGTTTGCTCTTGATTTTCAGAAAGACCTCAATAGCGTGAGCAGAGCTGACAGCGTTAACCATGTCGCCTGCAAAGGCAACCACATCAGGGGTTAAGGCATTGATTTTTTCAACCGCTTGCTCAAACCGCAGCGAATCGGCCGCGAAGCCGTCAACGCCCATGCCGAGTTGCGGGTCACAATACTGAACAATACGCAACGGCGTTTGTGCCTCCGCCTGCATAATTCCTGCCAACAGCAGGAACGTAAATAACAGAACTCTTCTCATACGTTAATTACTGCTATTTATACGTGCCCGCAGGTTCGTCTCGCCTTCTGCCGCCCAATATGCACAGTCTAACTCGAAGAAGGTCGAGGTGTAGGGCAGTGTCAGGTTCGTTTTCAGGATAACTACGTTAAACTCCTTGCTGACCTGCGACAGTCGCGCAATAAGCTCGTCGTGCGGCAATTGCTTAACGGCGTCGCCGAGTATTGCTTTCATTTGGCTTTTCAGGGCATCTATGCCTTTGACGTCAGCATCTGAAAGGAACGAAAGTTCTTTATCCTGATACACAAGCGGCCGGATGTGCGGAGCCTTGCTGATTTGCTGAAACACCTCAGCTAATGTGGCCCCGTAGGATTCCCCCGTATAGATGGTCTTAATACCCGCTTGCGACTGTAGCGGATAGGCCATGTCTGTAACTACAATCCAGTTGCGGTGTCCCAGCAACGGGATGTCGGCTTTCAACTCGTCCTGCCATGGCAGGGCGGCAGGTGCGGGCGGCGCCACCGTAGCAGGCGTAGTGCGGCACCCAAAAAACGGCAGGCATAATGCCCCCGAAACTATGTACTTTATCATATTTATCATCTTTACAGAATTAATTACTCTTCTTCTTTACTGACCGCCCCGCAGGTAATGCCCCCTGCATTGAAGGCGTCAACAGCGAAAAAACATGGCAATGCCGCATTGAGACTGTGAATATCCAGCTCGTTGCGGGCATAAACCATATAGCTTGAATACAGCTTGTCGGCGCTGTACCCGAAGCGCACCACATAGCCGGTTGCAGATGGCACGGCAATCCATTTGAGGCGGACACTGCGGCGGTCGGCCTCCCGCGTAATGCGGACGTTATCCACCGCCGTCGGCGCGGCCATATCGCTCTTGCCGAACACGCGGAACTCGGAGACGGAAAATCTGCCTGACGGCACATACCTGTTCCGCACTTTCAAATATCTCGCCTTAATTGGCTGCGACAGCTGTACGTAATCATGCGGCGCGTCAACGGTATTGTCAGAGCGGTCGAGCAGGAGTTCCCAATGTTTGCCGTCAGCAGACGCCTCAACAGTGTATTGATAGAATATGCTGTCGGCACGGCCATAGAGGGCCGCCCCCTCATCGGCAAAATTGAGCTGTAGAGCATATATGGCGGCCGCTTCTTCGAGGTCGAGCTGTAGCCATTCGTCAACATGGCCGGTCTCTGCACTCCACCATGTACGGATGTCCTCGTCGCAGAGCTTGGAGGCCTCATTTCTGGCCATCTCCGATGATACTGTAACTTTCTTGCCGAAAGACAGCAGCATCCATGCGGGAAACAGCTCGTCAGGGGCGGCTATTTTGTGGTCGGGAATAATCATGGGATAGTCGCCGAATACTGTCCGGGCATGGAGGACGCCGTCAGCATCGAAGAAGGCGGGGAACAGCGAAAGTCGCCGCTCAAACATATGCCGCTGCGATATTGTGGCGGTGCCGACGTGCCAGCAGTTCCCGAATCTGTCAAGGAAAGTGCTGCCATGTCCGGCGCCGCAGACGAAGCCTCCGGGCTTGTACGCGAAAGGATTATGCTCGGCCAATGTGAACGGTCCCAACGGCGCGTCCGCAACAAATACCCCGTCGCAGTAGCTCTTCATTTCCGTGCCGGGCGCGGCATACTGCAGATAATATTTACCGTTGTGTTTGTTCATCCACGCGCCTTCAATCCACGGATTGTCGCCCTCTGCGGGGATGTTATAGTCGCTCTTCACTTCCCAACCGCGCTGCAGCTTGTCGGCGGCAATAAGAATATGCTGCTCGCTGAGCGGTTCAAAGGTTTTCGGGGATAATTCGTAGCCGTATATCGGGGTGCTGTCGCTGCATCCCGCATAATAATAGAGGCGTCCGTCGTCATCGAGGAACAGCGCGGGGTCGGTGAATGTCAGCGGGAAGGCCGGATTAACCACCGCCCATTGTCCCGAATCCGGCGCCGTGCTGCGGATGACACGCCCCACGCCGGAGGCCACAACATAAACCGCATCGCCAATAACCACTGCGGTGGGGGCATACGCCTCCACCGGAAAAACATCGTTGGCAACCACCAACTCCCAATGAATGAGGTCGGCAGAACTGAAATAGCCCCCGGAATGGGACACGAAAGCATAATAGCGGTCGCCGAACAGCACCACTGTCGGGTCGGCGCCTTCCCTGTATGAAGGAACACGACCATTCACTCTCCCCGCAATGGCTTCCGGCTGAAAGCGGTAGCTGAGATTCACCGGATTACACACCGTCTGAAAGGCCTCTGCCGGCAGCTTCTCCAATGGCTTGCCGCATGAAAACGCCGCCACACCAATCACGAAAAACGCAAGATAACGCACTGTTTTTTCCATCTTTACGATATTTCCGGCAAAGATAGGAAAAAAATCCTTTCCACGCTGTTAACCATTGTTTTGAAAGGGCGGAAAAACGGACATGTACAGCCGCCCGCAATCTGGCTTAATCTGCTATTCTTACAATGCCTTTAACCGAACAGCCTCAATTGTGAGTTCCTGATTTAGGTTAACTGTTTGTTTGTCATGAAATCTTTTTTCAGATTTCATGAATCACTAATCCGGAGCGCAGTTTCGGCTCGAACCAGGTTGTTTTTGGGGGCATTATGTTTCCGCTGTCGGCGATGTCGGTCAGTTGTTGCATAGAGACGGGGTAGAGGGCGATGGCGGCTTTCATTTCGCCCGAATCCACGCGTCGTTTCAGTTCGTCGAGGCCGCGTATTCCTCCCACGAAGTCTATGCGCTGCGATGTGCGCAGGTCGGCGATGCCCAGCAGCGGTTCCAGCAGATGCCGTGAGAGCAGGGTAACGTCTAATCGGCTGATGGGGTCGCTGTCGTCCACGATTTCGGGCCGTGCCTTCAGCAGCGTCCATTCTCCCTGCACATAGAGCGCGAATTGGCGGGGTTGTGTCGGCGCTACAGGTGCGGTCGTGCGTTTGAGGATGATGAACTTTTCCGCGAGCTTTTGCAGGAACTCTGTTGGCGTCAGGCCGTTGAGGTCGCGCAGCAGGCGGTTATAGTCCATAATTTGCAGATGGTTGTCGGGGAAATGCACGGCCATGAAGAAGTTGTATTCTTCTGTTCCGGTGTGATTCGGGTTGGTGGCTTTTCGTTCCTGGCCGATGCGGGCAGCGGCGGCAGTGCGGTGATGGCCGTCCGCGACGTATGTGAACGGCACTTTTGAAGTGAATAAATGTTCAATACGGCGGTTCACTTCCGCATCCCGGATAACCCACAGCTGATGCCCGAAGCCGTCAGCGGCGGTAAAATCGTATTCCGGCGTCTGCCTGACAGTGTCGGCCACTATCGCATCGATTTCCGGCACGGCTTTGTAGGCGAAGAACACCGGCTCAATGTTCGCGTTCAGGTAGCGGGTCAGCGCCATGCGGTCCTCTTCCTTATCGGGGCGGGTCAGTTCGTGCTTGCGGATGACGCCGGAGAAGTAGTCCTCGCAGGCGGCCGCCCCCACAATTCCATACTGTGTGCGCCCGTTCATGGTCTGGGCATATACATAATAACAGGGGGACGGGTCGGGCCGCAGCCATCCGTCAGCTTTAAAGCGGGCAAAATTGGCTGCCGCCATGTTATACACCTCTGCGGAATGGACATCAGTGTCCAGCGGGCAGTCGATTTCGGCACGGGTTACGTGCAGCAGCGACACCGCATTGCCGTCGGCCATCTGTGCAGCCTCTGCGGAGTTCATCACGTCGTAGGGCAGACACGACAGCGCGGCGGCAATGTCCCGTGGTGGACGTAATCCCCTGAATGGTTTTACGGTCGCCATAAACAGTTATGCTTTTTAGTATTAATGTTTTGATTCAAATTCGCGCATCACACTCACTAAGGCCTCCACGCTTTGCAATGGCAGCGCATTGTAGAGCGAAGCCCGGAATCCGCCAACAGAGCGGTGCCCCTTCAGGCCGACCATTCCCTGTGCGGTGGCGAAGTCGAGGAACTCTTTTTCGAGGGCCTCGTAGCCGGGCGCCATCACGAAAGTAACGTTCATCCGCGAGCGGTCTTCGGCGGCCGGAACGGTGGGCGTGAACAGCTTGTTACGGTCTAATTCGCCATAAAGGGTGTCGGCTTTGGTAATGTTTACTTTCTCGATTGCTTCAACGCCGCCCTGTTCTTTGAGCCATTTCAGGGTCTGCAGGCAGCCGAACACGGGCAATGTGGCGGGGGTGTTAAACATTGATTCGCCTTTGATATGGGTCTGATAGTCGAGCATGGTCGGGATTTGGCGTCCCGTTTTGCCGAGCGCCTCATCGCGCACGATGACCACGGTGGCGCCGGACGGCCCGAGGTTCTTCTGGGCGCCGGCATAGATGAGGTCATACTTCTTCACATCTACCGGACGGCTGAGGATGTCGGACGACATGTCGGCGACTATGGGAACGCTGACCTGCGGGTCGGATTTGAGTTCGGTGCCGAAGATGGTGTTGTTGGTGGTGATGTGCAGATAGTCAACGTCTGTCGGCACGGCATAGTCCTTGGGCAGATAGTTGTAGTTCCGGTCCTTTGAGGAGGCCACTTCGATGACCTCGCCGAAGAACTTGGCTTCTTTCATGGCTTTTGATGCCCATGAGCCGGTGTTCAGGTATGCAACTTTTGTTCGGAACAGGTTATAGGGCGCCATGAGGAATTGCAGGCTGGCGCCGCCCTGCAGGAACAGCACGGAATAGCCGTCCGGCACACGCAGGAGTTCCTTCACTAAGGCGATGGCTTCATCCATCACCGCAACAAATTCCTTACCGCGGTGCGACACTTCCATCACCGACAGTCCGGTTCCGGCAAAGTCGAGCACTGCTTCAGCGACTTTCTGCTTCGTATATTCGGGCAATATTGAGGGCCCCGCATAAAAATTATGCTTCTTCATGATTATAATTTTGGTAAAATCAGCCGCAAAATTGCAACTTTTTTCGGTACGTTGAACCATTTTTGTCTAAAATATTTCTACATTTGCACATTATTTTTGTTGAAAAATTTTCCTAAAAGTTATATTATCATGCGTAAAATCCTGATTATCATTATGTTAGTAGCAATTCAAGCCGAAGCGCAACCCCCGCAGGGCGGAATCGACCGCACCAAACTTGCACAGATTCGTAAACATTATGAAAACACTGCCGCCGACCGCGCAATCCGCCATGCCATCGCCGGAACCGACATCAACAAGCTGGCCGCTACCGGCGACAACAGCGCCGCCTTAGAGGGCGACTTCTCCGACAGGGTTAACACGGTCGGCGTTACCGACCAGAAGAGTAGCGGCCGATGCTGGCTCTTTACCGGCCTCAATGTGCTGCGGGCGCAGGCTATTAATCAAAACAGTCTGCAGGAACTGCACTTGAGCGCCGCCTATTGCTTCTTCTTCGACCAACTGGAAAAGAGCAACCTGTTTCTGCAAGGCATCATCGACACCCGTACCCGCCCCTTAGACGACCGCATGGTGGAATGGCTGCTGAAAAATCCTGTCGGCGACGGCGGAACATATACCGGAGTGGCAGACTTGGTCATGAAATATGGCCTCGTGCCGCAAAATGTCATGCCGGAAACCAATACCAGCAACAACACCGCCCAGTTCTCCAAACTGATGGCCCTCAAGTTGCGCGAATTCGCCCTCGAACTGCGCGGGATGCCCGAAAAAACCAAACCCGCTGCCCTCGAAGAGCGAAAAATCGCTATGCTCGGCGCTATCTATCGACTGCTGGTACTCAACTATGGCGAGCCCCCACAGTCGTTCAAATGGACGCGGAAAGACAAAGACGGCAAAGCCATTTCAACCAAAGATTATACCCCGCAGGAATTTTATCGCGAGCTGCTTGGCAACGACCTCATTGATAACTGCGTGATGTTCATGAACGACCCTACCCGCGAATATAATCGCGTGTATGAAATAGATTTCGACCGGCACACTTACGACGGCCATAACTGGCTGTATATCAACCTGCCACTTGAGGACATCAAAAAAATGGCCATCTGCAGTATCAAGGCGGGCAAAGCAATGTATTTCAGCTGTGATGTGGGTAAATTCCTCAACCGCGACAAGGGGACGCTCGACCTGCATAACTACGACTATGAATCGCTGTTCGGCGCCTCATTCGGCATGGACAAGCGCCAGCGGATACTGACCTTCTCCAGCGGCTCTTCCCATGCCATGTCGCTGATTGCCGTTGACCTCAACGCCGAAGGCCACCCACAAAAATGGCTCGTGGAAAATAGCTGGGGCGACACCGGCGCCCAAGGAAAACTGCTCATGACAGACCAGTGGTTTGACGAGTATATGTTCCGCCTCGTCGTCGAGAAGCAGTTCGTTGCCCCTGAAATTCTCGCCCTGCTCAAGCAAAAGCCCGTATTGCTGCCCGCCTGGGACCCCATGTTCGCCGAAGACCTGTAGGAGCATGGCGCTCAACAGTCATAACAGAGCAGGCAATTTCATCATCATAAACACGGCGATACCGTTCATTTGCTCTTAATAACGTCAATCTCAGCTACCGACATCGCAGCGTCGTCGTCTGTGGCAGCCGCTTTGAAACGCAGATAGCGCGCTGTTACCGGTTTGGCAAGGGGTAACAT
>JAISSS010000146.1 GCA_031272965.1 Bacteroidales bacterium
CTTTGTTTTTAAGGTATTTAGCCATCATAGTCGTAGTGCCTGAATCTAACCAGTGGTTATCAAATTTTTGTTTTTCAAATATTACTGTCCGCTAAACATTTTAGCGCTGCAAAAAATCAAGGCTGATTTTCACAGATGGAAGTCAGTCCCTTTTTGGTTACCTTTGCATTGCTAAACATAAAAAATAACCAATGCACAAAAATACAAATTTTACCGGACAGCCGGTGTTTAATCAGTTATTAAAGTTGATAACCCCCTAAAATCGTCCGGTATTCGCTCAATTTTGAGTAAGGAGGGGCTTACTTTTTAAAAAATGTATCCTGAAGCCATTTTATCAGCGTTTCGGACGGGTGATTTGTGCGCTGTTGAGTTTTAGCGGATAAATATAAATTTATACGGAATCCATAAAAAGGATTGCAGCTATAGCTACATTACGGCTGCGATAGTGAGGACACTGAGTTTGACGGTGCAGCAATTAAGGATGGCATTGGCGCAGGCCTCAACAGTGGCCCCTGTGGTCAGCACATCGTCCACTAATATGAGATGTTTTCCCGCAAAAAGTTCCGGCTTAACCACACAGAACTGGTTGCGGACGTTCTCCCATCGTTCGAAGCGGTTCAATTTGGTTTGCGTGGAAGTGTTTCCGGTTCGGACGAGGTTCTCGTGTTCTACGGGGATTTCTAACGCGGCAGACAGTCCGACTGCCAGCTGGTGGCTTTGGTTGTAACCGCGTTTACGTTCTTTGGCCGGAAACAGCGGCACGGGACATAACATTCCCGCATCGGTCAATATTCCGGCGCGTTTCAGTTCGTAGCCGAAACGCCGTCCGAGGTTTTGGGCAAGTTCTTTCTGGCCATGATATTTGAAAGCGTGTATCAGCTTACGGTAAGGGCTTCCGCGTTTAAACTCGAACCAAGAGGCAACGGTGTCAACGGGGATTCGTCCATAGAGGCGTTCCCGCAGGACATCGTAGGGGATTTTCGGCATCTGCAACGCACACTTCAGGCATAGAAATTCCTCTCCGGTAAGGAGCCGTTCATCGCATACGGCGCAATAGCGCGGATAGAACAGCTCCAGCAGGTCGATGAGCCATCCCCCGTTCATCGGTCATTTTTCGGCGTAAGTTTCCGGCGCGACGGCAGCCGGAGACCAGTGTTTCAGGAAGGCGCTGATTTTTGCCTCACTGTAGGTTCCGTTTTCTTCGAGGTAGGCGGAGTTCTGAGTATGCAGCCTGCTTCCGTCGCCATTGAGGATAACAAATACAGGGAAGCCGAATCGCTGGGGGTTGCCCAGTTTTTTCAGAGCTTCCCTGTTGTAGTTTTCTTTACTGTAGTTCATTTTCACGGTAACATAGTTGGCGTCGGTCAGCGCTTTCAGGGCGGTATGACTCTCCACGAAGTTGTGGTAGCGGATGCACCAGGTACACCAATTACCCCCCACCTGAATAAATACATGCCGTTTGGATTGTTTAGCCTCGGCGATAGCCTGCACTATTTGCTCGTCGGCATTGGCCGCAGGGTCATATAATTTCTGCCCGAAAGCTGAAAAGAACCCGAACATGAGCATTGCACATAATATCAACTGTTTCATCTGTATCCGTATTTTAAAGTTATTTGAATTTAGTCAATCTGAAATTAGTTAATCTACTTTACTCATTATCAGTTTCCCATGCTGAACGCCCTTGACAGCAATCAGCAGGTCTGCCAGAACTGTAAGTTTAAAAGAAGGACCTTTTACCGCGACAATTTCCAGACACAGGTTGCCTATTCTGAAAATCTGCGAATTGAGGATGCATTCCTGCTGTTCGGCCTGTATTTGCGCAAGGTTTGCCTGCACATCGCGCTTGTCGGACGGATAAACCAGCGTTACCGCGCCGGCCACAAGATTGTCGCATCTCCATTTCTGCTCCACAAGGTTTTTTTCTATAAGAAAGCGGATAGCCTGTGAGCGGTTCAGGAAAGCGTTATCTTTCACATATCCGTCGAGCGCTTTGAGCAGCTCCTCGTCAAGTGAGACGCCAAAACGTGTTACCGACATAATGCTCCATTATTTTTTGGAGGCAGCAAAGACGGCCTTGTAAACCCATCCGGCAACGATAGCTCCGGCAATAGGGACGAGGATAAACAGCCAGAGCTGCTCGAGCGCCCATCCGCCGACAAACAGCGCCTGGCTGATACTTCGGGCGGGGTTAACAGAGGTATTGGTTACCGGAATGGTAATCAGATGGATGAGCGTCAGGGTCAAGCCGATGGCTATTCCTGCGAAGCCCTTTGGAGCCCGCTCGTCAGTAGCGCCGATGATGACAGTCAGGAAGATAAAGGTCATCACAAATTCGGCGACGAGAGCTGAAACCAAGCCGCCGTAGCCATTCGGCGAATGTGCGCCGTAGCCATTAGCAGCAAAACCGCCAATATCTTTGCCACTGCCGGTAACAATGACATACAGAACAGTCGCCGCCAGAACAGCGCCCAAAATCTGGGCAATGATATACGGCAAGAGTTCCTTGGCGCTGAAACGGCCCCCAGCCCAGAGGCCAAACGAAACAGCCGGGTTAAAGTGCGCTCCGGAGATGTGTCCGAGACCGTATGCACCGGTCAGAACGGTCAATCCGAAGGCTAATGATACCCCGGCATAACCAATCCCTAATTCGGGAACAGCAGCAGCTAAAACTGCACTGCCGCAACCTCCCAGTACTAACCAGAAGGTGCCAATGAATTCTGCAATGTACTTTTTCATGTGAAAAATATTAGTTTAAAACAGCCCAAATATACACTTTTTTCTGTTTCGTGTCCCATTTTTCTCTACCTTTGCCAAGAATAAATAACATTAGGTTAGCAAATGAAGGTTATTAACAGTTTAAAGGACAATGAAAGAACAGTTTTTTCTTTCGAGCTTTTACCGCCTTTGAAGGGCAACGATGCTTCCAAAATATACGAAGTTATTGACAGCCTGCTGGATTTTAAACCGCAGTATATTAACATCACTACGCACCGCGATGAGATGCTGTATCAGGAGATGCCTGACGGCACAATTGTTAAGAAAATTGTACGTAAGCGTCCCGGCACGGTAGCTATTGCTGCATCCATACAGCACAAATATGGCATCCCTGTGGTGCCGCACATACTGTGTGGAGGGTTCTCCAAAAGTGAAACGGAGCATGTGCTGATTGACCTGAATTTTTTGGGGATTAACAACATCCTTGCCCTGCGTGGCGACGGCAACAAGAACGACGCCGTCTTCCGTCCCGACCCGGAGGGGCATGCTCACGCCAATGAATTAGTGCAGCAAATTGTGAACCTGCGGCACGGCAAATATCTGGATGAGGACATGAAGAACAGGACACCACTTGACTTTTGCATCGGTGTGGCCGGATATCCTGAAAAACATTTCGAGGCGCCGAATCCCGAAAGCGATATGGAATACCTTAAGCAGAAAGTTGAGGCGGGCGCCGATTACATTGTTACCCAGATGTTTTTCAACAACAGTACCTATTATGCCTTCGTTGAACGCTGCCGCAAAGCAGGAATTACTGTCCCAATTGTGCCGGGCATCAAACCGATAGGACTGCTCAACCAGCTGACCGTATTGCCGAAGATATTTCGCATCGACCTGCCGCATGAGTTGTCAACAGAATTAGCCAAATGCCACACCAACGAGGAGGCCGGCATCGTGGGCAAGGAATGGGCGATTCAGCAAGCCCGTGACTTAGTGGCCCATAACGTCCCCGGACTGCATTTCTATACATACGGACTGTTAGACAACACCCGAAAAATTTTAGAGGCGGTGTTCTGATTTCGCCCGAATAACACAAAAATTGATTACAGATATGAGAAAATTTGCATTATTACTTATCGCCGCGCTGATATTCGGCTTTGCTGAGCGCCCGACAGTGAAATGGGTTGCGCTGGGCGATTCAATTACGTGGCTCAATGAGCATCCCATTCCTGAAGGGAACCGGCTGAGTACCGGCTATATGAAACTCGTACAGAAGAAATTGCCTGAACTGCAATATGTCAACAAGGGATACAACGGATGGACAGCACACTCTATTGCGCAAAAAATCAATGAGTTAGACCTGCCGTCGGCTGATTTATATACGGTATTGCTTGGCACCAATGACTGGTGGACATGCGTACCGGCAGGTTCCCTTGACGACTATGTCAACGACACGGGCGATGGCACTGTGAGCGGGGCTTTCCGCATTATCATTGACAAGTTCCGGACGCTGAACCCCAGGGCGAAAATCATCCTGATGACGCCGCTTCAAAGGGGCGATTTTGTCCATATCAGCGGCCACCGAAACAATTCGTGGGGAAGCTATAAAAACAACAAAAGCGGTCATGCGCTGTCTGAATATGCCGAGTTAATTGCAAAAATCGGCGCTTACGAGCATATTCCCGTAATAGACCTGTATAACGACCGCGCATTCGCCCTTGAAAAGCTGGTGAATTTCAAGCGACTGAAAGGGCCGGACGGCGAATATCACAACTATAAATACCCTGATTACATTGACATCCCGTTTTCGCCGGACGACGAATATCCCTATCCGCCGGAAGCCATTAACATGACGTACGACAACCTGCATCCGTCTGACAAGGGCTATGCGCGTATTGCCGATTTGCTGGTAAGGAAAATCAGGAAGCTAAAAATAAAGCCTGCTAAGCAGTAAATTATGAACAGAAAAACAGCATTAATTACCGGCGCCACTTCCGGTATCGGGATGGATACGGCGCGGCTGTTAGCGGACAATGGCTGGCGCCTTGTCATCGCCGGACGGCGCAGTGAGCGTCTGAAGAACCTGGCTGTTGAGCTGGCCGACAAATGCCCCGTGTTAAGCCTGCCCTTTGACGTGCGTCAAGCCGAAGAGGTGAACCGTGCCCTGCAACAGCTGTCGGGCGACTGGCAAAACATTGACGCCCTGATTAACAACGCCGGATTAGCAGCCGGACTTGCCCCGGTGGACAGCGCTGATATGAGCGACTGGGACGCCATGATTGACACCAACATTAAAGGCGCACTTTACATGCTCCGGCATATCGCAGGCCGCATGAAGCAGCGCCGACAGGGACACATTATCAACATTGCGTCCATAGCCGGACGCGAAGCATACCCCAATGGCGCCGTATATTGTGCCACCAAACATGCCATATATGCCATCAGCAAAGCAATGCGCATCGAGCTGCTGCCATTCAATGTGAAAGTAACTACTATCAGTCCCGGTGCGGTGGAAACGGAATTTTCATTAGTACGCTTTAAAGGCGACAAACAAAAGGCCGACAATGTTTATCGCGGCTTCACCCCGCTGAGCGGCCGCGATGTGGCTGAGACCATTCTCTTTGTGCTCACACGGCCTGCACATGTTACCATCGATGACCTGCTTGTCATGCCGGTAGCGCAGGCGTCGGCACGTGATTTTTATCGAACAGACGAAATTTAAAATATGAATATAAGTTCTAAATGGTTGCGTAAGTTCACTGTGCAGATATTTGAGGCTATGGGCAGTTCCGCCGCCGATGCCGCAATTGCCGCCGACTGCCTCAATCAGGCCGACCTTCGCGGCGTGGATTCACATGGCGTAGCCCGTCTCGGCGGCTATGTACGGCTCTGGGAAAAGGGGCGACTAAACAGTTGCCCGCATATTATGACAGTGCATGAAACGCCGTCAACGGCCACCATTGATGGCGACCTCGGCGCCGGATTGGCAGTGGCACCATACGCCATGAAAGTAGCCATTGAAAAAGCGCAGGCCGTTGGAACCGGCTGGGTAGCCGTGCGCAATTCCAACCATTTCGGTATTGCCGGATTTCATGCCATGTTGCCGCTGGCCTGTGATATGATTGGTATCGCCCTGACAAATGCCAGCCCGTTGGTATCGCCGACATTTGGCAAAAGTCGGCTTCTGGGTACCAATCCCATTGCTGTGGCCATTCCCGCACTTAACGAGCCGCCCTTGGTCATCGACATGGCCACAACCACCGTTGCCAATGGCAAACTGGAAGTGCTGCAACGCGCAGGTAAAGACGCTCCGGAAGGGTGGGCACAGGACAAAGACGGCAACCCTACTACTGACGCATACGTTCTCAAAAAAGGCGGTTCCATGCTGCCATTAGGGGGCGACAGGCTGCATGGCGGACATAAGGGATACTGTTTGGGCGCTTTGGTGGACATCTTTTCCGCCGTATTGCCCGGCGCGAACTATGGCCCTTGGGTTCCGCCTTTCGTGGCGTTCCTTGACCCCTCAAATGAGCAGGTGGGCAAAGGAATAGGGCACTTTGTCGGCGCAATGCGCATCGACGCTTTCCGGCCGGCGAAAGAATTTAAGCAGCATATTGACAACTGGATTCGCACTTTCCGCAATGCCCAACCTGTGAACCCGGAACAGCCGGTGCTTATACCCGGCGACCCCGAACGCCTGCTCACCGCTGAACGCCTCAAAAATGGCGTACCCGTTCAGCAATCTGTCATCGACGACATGAAAGCGCTCGCCGACCGCTTCAATTTACCCTTTAATCCTGAAATACTGTGAAATTCGGACAAACTGACCACACCGGTAATATCCCGTTACAGCTTCCGGACGACCACCCGCGTACCCGCCAAATCTTGGCGCAGGCCGACCACAATCAGCCATTAGACGTCTGTGTGGGATGCGCAAAATGGAACCGTACCGACCTGAAAAATTTTTACCCGAAAGGAGTGAAAGACGAGTTGAGCTACTATGCCACCCAATTTAATTCTATTGAGTTGAATGCCACGTTTTATGGCATGTTTTCAGGCGAGCAGGTTGAGGCATGGAAAGACAAAACCCCCGCCAATTTTCGCTTCTTCCCGAAAATAAACCGCTCTGTCAGCCACATGCGCCGACTGCTCAATATTGACGAGCTACTGACCGCATATTGTGACAATATCAGCCGCTTTGAAGAACAGCTCGGCATGGTGTTCCTGCAATTGCATGAGAATTTCGGGTACAAGAATTTCGAGCGGTTACAGCATTTCGCGGAAGTATTTCCGGCAGCTATCCCACTGGCGGTTGAAGTACGGCATCCGGAATGGTTCAGCACTCCCGCGTATGCCGACCGCCTGGCACAACTGCTGGAACAGCGCCATGCGACCAATATCATTGTTGACACTGCCGGACGCCGCGATATGCTGCACATGCGCCTGACTGCGCCGTATGCGTTTATCCGGTATGTGGGCGCCAACGACCCCGCAGAAGACCGCAAGCGTTTAGACGACTGGCTGTTCCGCCTTAAACAGTGGGTGGACGCCGGATTGCGAAATATCGGCTTCTTTGTTCACCAGAACGAGGAAGTGGAATCGCCGCGCTTGGCCGCATATTTCATTGAGAAGCTCAATGGCGCCTTCGGAACAGCTCTGAAAATCCCGCAATTGCAGGAGAAATAGCTATCGGCAGGCGTTATGAAAACTGTTTCTGCTGACGGTAGATGAACAGCATCAAAGCAGCCAATGTGATTGCGCCCCCGATGCAGTAAGAGACCGTTTTGTCCAATCCGAAGCCTTCTTTTTCGGCCACCAGCAGGAATGAGGTGCATACCATAGTCATAAACAGCGCCGGAATCAGTGTGATGAGCCAGTTTTTCCGTTCTTTGGCAAGATAGACGGTTATTGCCCAAAGCGTTACCGCCGCCAATGTCTGGTTTGCCCATGCAAAATAGCGCCAGATGACGTCAAATCCTTCTTTATCTTTGAGGCTGTATATGAGTATTCCAAAAGCGGCAATAAACAGCGGCACAGCAATGAGTAAGCGTTTTGCAATGGGTTTTTGGTCGAAATGCAGGAAATCGGCAATAATGAGGCGGGCCGAACGGAATGCCGTATCGCCGGAAGTTATTGGGGCGAATACTACTCCAAGCATAGCCAGCACGGCCCCCACTGTTCCGAGCCATTCCTTGGTGATATGGTCAACCACTACAGCCGCATTGGTTCCATGTGCAAATACTTCCTTTCCCTCGCCGGTATCGAAGAAGAAATATGACGCCGCAGCGGCCCATATCAGCGCCATAATACCTTCAAGAATCATTGCGCCGTAGAATATGGGGCGTCCCTGTCGCTCGCCGGTCATTGTGCGGGCCATCAGGGGCGACTGCGTAGCATGAAAGCCGGAAATGGCACCACAGGCAATAGAGATGAACATCATCGGGAACAGCGGATTAGTGGCCGCCGCAGGATGCCGGTTGCCCAGCCCGTCCCACAGCTCCGGCAACGGTGGATGGTAGAAAATCAACGCCCCGCAAACACCCACGGCCATAAATATCAGGCAGGCGCCAAAGAAAGGATAGATGCGGCCTATGAGCTTGTCTATCGGCAACAGCGTAGCGATGATGTAATAAGCAAGAATTACCCCAATCCAAAAAACGGCGTCCAACTGTGGCGGGGTGATTCCGGCCAGCAATCCGGCAGGACCTACCACAAACACCACCCCCACTAAGGTCAGCAGAACCACCATGAAGATGCGCATCGTCTGCTTGACTGCACCGCCGAGATAGCGACCATGTATTTCGGGCAGGCTGGCGCCGTTCATGCGCAACGACATCATGCCCGCCAGGTAGTCGTGAACGCCGCCTGCAAAGATTGAGCCGAACACTATCCACAGAAACGACGCCGTGCCGAATTTGGCGCCCATAATGGCCCCGAAAATCGGCCCCAGTCCGGCGATATTCAGAAATTGTATCATGAAGATGCGCCACGGCTTCATCGGCACGAAGTCAACGCCATCAGGATGGCTTACAGCTGGGGTAGCCCGTTGGGGGTCAATTTTGAACACCCGTTCAATAAAGCGCCCGTAAAACAAATACCCCACAACTAATGCGGCAATGGAAAGCAGAAAGGTAATCATAGCAGCTGATTATTCGGGGTTATGCCAGTCGCCATTCTCGCGCATGAGCATTTCCAGCTCGCCAACAGCTTCCTCATAAGGGATGTTCCGCTTGGTCATTGTTTGCCCGCGATAGAGGTTCACATGTCCGGGTATTGAGCCTACAAAGCCGTAATCTACGTCGCCCATTTCGCCGGGGCCGTTGACCACACATCCCATAATGCCGATTTTCACTTCCGACAGATGTCCGAAATGTTCCTTTATTTGGCGGGTAGTCTCGTGCAGGTCGAAGAGGGTACGTCCGCATCCGGGACAGGACACAAATTCGGTGCTGGTAATTCGCATCCTGCTGGCCTGCAGGATAGCAAAACTGAGGTCTTTAAGGTCGGTAAACGTGATATTGTCGCTTTCATTGCTGATACAGATTCCGTCGCCATAGCCGTCGAGCAACAGGCCGCCGATGTCCACTGATGCTTTAATCTGCAGGTCTTCGAGGCGTTCTTCGCGGTAGTTCCGCAGGATAATCACCGGGACTTTCCAGATATGCGAATCCAACTGCATGAAGAAAGCCCGCATCTCGGCTAAGGGATTACTGTTGAAGCTCTCTAAAATCAGGGCCGTTTTGCGGGTTTGTTTCAGTTTTGTGATAATTTCCGGATTATCGGTCATGAAGTCGTCAAATTCCTTTTTATTGGTGCGTATGAACTTCATTTGCCCCCAATAGCTGCCGTCAAGCAGGTAATTTTCGAGGCTCATTATGGGAAATTGATTTCCCTGCATATCTAAGATGACGTCGCCCCAGAGGAAGTATTCGGGAATCAGGGCGCCACGCAGAGGCAGTACTTCCTGCATCGAGCGGTTGCGCAGGTCGGCCACTACAACGGGGTGATGCTTCCCTCCCATGTCCCGCACGGGCCGCGCAGAACGCTTCTCATATTCAAAGGGATTAATTTGTGCAAACAGCGGAGCATCTATATGCTGGTGCCCAACGTAGGAGCGAATATGATTAATCAGTTTCCTTGCCACAGGAACCTCCCGTTCCGGCGTCTCGGTGAGCGATACCCTGATAGTGTCGCCTATGCCGTCCACCATCAGCGCCCCGATACCTATTGCCGACTTGATGCGTCCGGCCTCACCCTCGCCCGCTTCCGTAACCCCAAGATGCAGGGGAAATTCCATGTCCTCCTGCCGCATCTTGCGGTTGAACAGCCGCACAGTCTGCACCATCATTCGTATGTTGCTCGCCTTTATGGACACAACGACGTCATTAAAGTTCTCTTTCTTGCAGATACGCAGAAATTCGAGCACCGATTCGGTAATACCCATCGGCGTATCGCCATAGCGACTCATGATGCGGTCGGACAGCGAACCGTGATTTGCGCCGATACGCAGGGCTGTCTTGTACTTGCGCAGCAGTTGCAGGAACGGCACAAATTGCTCTTCAATACGTTTCAGCTCGTCCTTATACTCGTCATCGGTATAAATGTGGTGCTGAAAGCGGGCGCGCTTATCATAGAAATTGCCCGGATTGATGCGCACTTTGGAGATATACTGCGCAGCAATTTCCGCTAATTTCGGATTGAAATGCACATCTGCTATCAGTGGATTCTCATACCCCCGCAACAGCAGCTCGCTCTTGATATTCTTCAAATTCTCGGCATCGGCAACGTCTTTAACGGTGATTCGCACCATGTCAGCCCCCGCCTTTATTATTCGAATAACCTGCTCCACTGTAGCCTCGGTATCTTTTGTATCCGTATCTGTCATAGACTGAATCCGTACGGGATACTCACTGCCTACTTCAACATCCCCGACATGTACTGTCGTCGTCCGCTGACGCTGATATTGCGTGAGGTCTTTCACATATTTAAAATTTCCATCTTCCATTTGTCAATATTTGGAACTGCAAAATTAGTTTTAAAGTTTATTACTTCAAAATTTTCGAGCGCAAAAATCTAAATTTATTTTGGAAAAAGCAAACTTTTTTCGAGGCAATTTCTTTTTTCGGGATAGGGGCGCCCCGATAAAAGTCCAATAATGGCGGGGATTCTTCTTAAAAAAGCGCGTTTTTACCGGTCAGAAAAAAATGTTCCTGCCTGACAATTTTTCCGGTCTTCGCTCTTTGAAGCAGGGGCTACGCAGGTTCAGTTCTGTTTTCCGCACACAGTCCTCCCGTCATGGGGTTATTCGTTGCTATTGTGGAATAGTCGCAGATTCCTGCTGATATATAATCATATTAATCTTCAAATTCTAAGAATCGTGTGCCGAACAACAAGAATGGATTGCAGTTCAGGCTATAATGACGGCTTTCGTGCATGTCCCTCTCTTCCCATGAGAGGCGGAAGAAGGTGGTGATTTCTGTCATGACGGCGGTCATTTTCGGGAAAATCATTATATTTGCAGAAGTTTTAACTGACATTGCATGAAAAAACTTTTTCTTTTAGACGCTTATGCATTGATGTACCGCGCCTATTTTGCATTTATCAAGAACCCGTTTTTCAATTCAAAGGGGTTGAATACGTCGGCGATGTTCGGCTTTGTGAACACCCTTGAGCAGGTACTTGCCAAAGAGCAGCCTACGCATGTCGGCATTGCGTTTGACGTACATGCCCCGACGTTCCGCCACGAGCAATATCCCGAATATAAAGCGACCCGCGAGGTGATGCCGGAAGACCTGCAAAAAGCGGTGCCCTGGCTGCGCAGAATCGTTGAGGCATATCGAATCCCCACTTTCGAATTAGCCGGTTATGAGGCTGACGACATCATCGGTACCTTAGCCAAACGTGCGGAAAATGAGGGGTTTCAAGTATTCATGATGACCCCTGACAAGGATTATGCGCAGCTGGTAAGCGAAAATATCAAAATATACAAGCCAGGCCGCAGCGGCGCTGACGACGAGATTTGGGGCGTTGATGAAGTATGCCGCAACTTCGGAATAGAGCGTCCCGAACAAGTGATTGACATACTCGGACTGATGGGCGATGCCTCCGACAATGTCCCCGGATGCCCTGGCGTCGGCCCCAAAAGCGCCCAGACGCTCATCGGCAAATACCATTCCATTGACAACATGTATGCCCACATCAACGAATTGAAGGGCAAGCAGAAAGAAAACCTCGTTAACTATGAGGCTCAGGTGCGGATGTCGCGGCAGTTGGTTACAATAGTTCTGGATGCCCCGATAGAATTTGATGCTGCCGCAATGGAGTTCGGCAATCCGGATTCCGATGCACTGAGCCGGATATTTAAGGAACTTGAGTTCCGCAGTTTGCAGCAGAAATATGACAGCATGGCCCCCAACACAGCGGCGGCCGCCTCTCCCCAGCAGATGTCGCTGTTCGGGCAGGGCTTACTGTTCGCTCCCGACGCTGTGGAAACCTCTTCCGCCGCGGCAATACCCCAACCCGACAGTGCCGCCACCGTTGAACACCTCTATTTAGTGGCCGAGAACGCCATGCAACGTGCCAGCCTCCGTGCCGACCTGGCAGTACAGAAGGAATTTTGCTTCGACACCGAGACCACCAGCCTCAATGTCAGCGAGGCAGAATTAGTGTGCCTTTCCTTCTCGTTCCGCAAGGGCGAGGCCTATTGTGTCCCCGTTCCGGCCAGCCGCGAAGAAGCTCAAAAAATAGTCGAGGAGTTCAGGTTGGTATTTGAAGATGAGAACATCACTAAGGTCGGGCAAAATATAAAATATGACATGCTTGTACTGCTGCGCTACGGAATAGAAGTCCGCGGAGCGCTGTACGACACCATGATTGCCCATTACCTGATACAGCCCGACCACCGGCACAATTTAGACGACTTGTGCGAGACTTACCTCAACTACCGGAAAATACCTACTGAAAGCCTCATCGGCTCCAAAGGGAAGAACCAGCTGTCGATGCGGCGCGTACCATTAGCTCAATTGAAAGAATATGCCTGCGAAGACGCCGACATGACACTGCAATTGAAGCAGACTCTTGATACCGGATTAGACAGTCATGGCGTCCGGCAAGTGTTTACGGACATTGAGATGCCGCTGATTCCTGTGCTGGCCGATATGGAACGCACCGGCGTGCGGCTCAATTCCTGCGAGTTGGCCGTTTATGCTCAAACTCTGCGGGAACAGATTATCGATTGCGAAACAGCCATCTGCCAAATGGCAGGCGAATCGTTTAATATCGGCTCGCCAAAACAGCTCGGAATTATCCTGTTTGAGAAGCTGAAAATCGACCATGCCGTAAAAAAGACAAAAACGCAGCAGTATTCCACCTCCGAAGAAGTGCTGTCGAAGTTGACAAACAAGCATCCCATAGTAGGCAAGATTCTCGAATACAGGGGATTACTGAAACTGCTAAACACTTATGCCGAAGCATTGCCGCTTATGGTTGACGCACACGACCGGCTACACACGTCGTTCAACCAGACCGGCACAGTTACAGGCCGCCTGAGTTCGTCAAACCCCAATCTGCAAAACATCCCCATCCGCGACGAAAGCGGACGTGAAATACGAAAGGCGTTCATCGCCTCCGATAATGAACATACGTTCATTTCAGCCGACTATTCCCAAATAGAGCTGCGCATTATGGCCGCACTCAGCAAGGACGGACAAATGCTGCAGGCGTTCCACGAGGGCCAGGATATTCACGCCATCACTGCCTCCAAGATTTATAAGGTTCCTGTGGAAGATGTTACCGGCGACATGCGCCGCAAAGCTAAGACGGCGAATTTCGGCATCATCTACGGCATCTCGGCTTTCGGCTTGTCAGACCGCTTAAACATCACACGGACGGAAGCAAAAGCGCTGATTGACAGCTATTTTGCATCGTTCCCCAAGGTGAAGGAATATATGGACGAGAGCATTCGCACGGCCCGTAACAAGGGCTATGTGGAAACTGTGATGGGCCGTCGCCGTTACCTGCCCGACATCAACTCCAGCAACGGCAACATACGCGGCATGGCCGAACGTAATGCCATCAATGCTCCTATTCAAGGTTCCGCTGCCGACCTCATAAAAATAGCCATGATTCGCATATACAAGGCCCTGCATCGCGAAAATCTTCACACAAAAATGGTATTGCAGGTGCATGACGAACTCAACTTCGATGCGCCACTCAACGAACTCGCCCGCGTTACTGACATAGTACGCCGCGAGATGGAAGGCGCCCTTAATATCGGCGTTCCTCTGCTTGTAGAAATCAATTCAGCCCCCAACTGGCTTGACGCCCATTAGCGGAGAATCTGGTCAGGGTACCCGTGCAGGACGTCTTTCATGTCGATGACCGGCAGTGGCGGGAAGTTCTCCCATTCGCCGCGGGTAAAGTCGGGAACAGCAACAACACACTTGTTAAGCACCGACCTTTCAGTCAGCTCTACTAACGACGACCATGCCGCCCCGTCATAGACCGACTGGTCAAGCGGATAGCCATTGCGCAGGCAATAGATGAGGCGCCAGTCCATGATGTAGTCCATGCCACCGTGTCCGCCGACTTTGCGGGCCTGTTCTCCGATATATTTCGCCATAGGATGCTCATACTTTGCGAGCAGCTCTTTTTGGGCGTCTTCTTTGAGGAATCCTTCGCCGCCGCCAACCGTTTCGAGGGCGATTCTTTGCGCAGGGTACTTTACGGCCATCCCGCGTGTGCCCTGTATGTAATGAATACGGCTATAAGGGTGTGGCGTTGACGTATCGTGCTGTACCATAATAGAATGTCCGTTAACGGTGTGGATTATGGTAGTATTCATGTCGCCCAGTTTATAACGTTGCGACTGGGTAATGCGCTCGTCATCCTTAAGATTTTCTTTGGCCCATTGGGCGAGGCTGTACTGGTCTGTCGAAACTGACGAGAGATATTCCATTCTGTCGCCGCGATTGATGCCCATTATTTGGGCTATGGGGCCCAATCCGTGGGTCGGGTACGGGTTTCCGGTGTGATATTTGCTGTATTCGAGGCGCCAATGTTTATAATAGCTCTTGAATTTGCCGGCGGTAAGGTTGTGATTATAGGCGCCTTCGCCATGTATTACCTCGCCGAACAGTCCTTGTCGGGCCATATTCAAGGTGGCCATTTCAAAGAAGTCATAACAGCAGTTCTCAAGCATCATGCAATGTAGCTGTTTTTCTTCGGCTTTGTCCACTAATGCCCAGCAGTCGGCTACGGAGAGGCACATCGGCACTTCCACGACGGCGTGTTTACCGCAGTCCATCGCATAGAGGGCTATCGGGGTATGCTCTTCCCACGGGGTTGGGGAATAAATCAGGTCGATGTCGTCTCTTTCGCAGACTTTGCGCCATGCCTCTCCGCCGGAATAGCTTGCGGCTTCTTTACGCTGGCGTTTTTTCAGAGTATTTTGAGCGCCTGTTACGCGGTCAGGATTGATGTCGCACAATGCGACAATTTCGGTGCCTTCAATCTGGCTAAGGCGGTCAACAGCGCCTCCACCACGGGCGCCAAGGCCGATAATTCCGATACGTACGGTCTTAAGCGGCTTGGTACGAAGCCCTAATACCGATTTCCCCTTACGGGCAGGAACTTCACATTCGGCAAGCATGGACGTTGCCTGACTGTTCCCCGGGTTTTCAGCCGCCTTCAGGGTATTCCCCACTAAGGCTGCTGCGCCTCCGGCAAGGGAGGTCTTAAAAAATTGTCTTCTCGAAAACATATTTACAGTTATTTGGTATTAATTTTAACTGCAAAGTTAACACAATAATTTTTTCATCCTGCGCTTCATGCAAAAAAAATCTATACAGGCTACAATTTTTTTGCGCATTGTTCAGGACAGAGATTGACAGAGAAAAAGCAGGTGCAAAATAATGGTATTCATCATCTTTACGCCATCATTTGTCGCGGGCAGTCATATAATTGAGCAGAGCGATGAGTTCGATTTTAGCGGTCGAATCGGGGAAGTCGGCAAGCGCATTGATGGCGCGGTCGCGGAACAGCTCCATTTGCCGGGTTGCCCGTTGCAGTCCACCTTCGCGCGTTACGCGGTCGATGAGCAGGTTAATCTGGGCAGTAGTTTTATGCCTGTTTTTTGCTGCCTGTAGCAATTGCCGCCGGTCGGCGACGCCGTCAAGAGCATACAGCAGCGGCAAGGTAACTTTCCCTTCGCGCAGGTCATTGCCGGAGGGCTTACCCAGCAGGCCCGACGGACAGTAGTCAAATATGTCATCCTTTATCTGAAAAGCGGTACCTGCATCAAGCCCTATTTGATACATCCGCTCCACCACGTCGGGGGCTGCCTGTACCGATGCGGCGCCAATCGCCATACTGACCGCTATTAGCGACGCTGTCTTCTTTCGTACCACTTCATAATAGTCGTCAAAAGACATCGTGTTTGACCGGTTCTTTTGCATTTGCAGGATTTCACCTTCACTCATATCTTTCACAGCTCTGCTGATAAGTTTCAGGAAGTCGTAGCGTTCATGGTCCAGATTGAGCAACATCCCTTTTGCCAGCAGGAAGTCGCCTGCCAGCACGGCAAATTTGTTTTTCCACAGCGCATTAATTGAGAACAGGCTGCGGCGACGATAGGTCTCATCCACCACATCGTCGTGAGTAAGAGTAGCTGTGTGCAGCAACTCAATAGATGTTGCTGCCAGAAAAGTGTCATCGCAGAAGTTACCTGCCGTCCGTGCCGCCAGAAACACGAACTTCGGACGTACCTGCTTGCCCTTTTGCCGCATTATATAATTAATAATTAGCGATAAAAACGGAATATCACTCCGCACAGCGTCTTTGAAATACCGTTCAAACTGTCTTATGTCGTCATCCATATTGAATTTATAGGCCGCAAAAATACACAAAAGAATTAATGTAGAGGGGGTAATATGTTAAAAAACCTTTCATTGTGAGTTCATTGTTAAGATTTGCCATGTTTTTTAGTAGAATTGCAGCGCGAATAAATAAAGTCATTACCTTTGTATCGCAAAATTGTAAACGAAGTTAAATGGATTTCAGAATAGAGAAAGATACGCTTGGTGAGGTGAAAGTACCTGCCGATAAATATTGGGGCGCCCAGACACAACGGTCTGTGCAGAATTTCCCGATAGGACCGGCTGCGTCTATGCCGCTTGAAATTATCCATGCTTTTGGATACCTGAAGAAAGCGGCGGCAATCACCAATAATGCCTTAGGCGTTCTTGCTGCCGACAAAAAAGAGCTGATAAGCAAGGTATGCGACGAAATTATCGCCGGAAAACTTGATGACCAGTTTCCCTTAGTGGTGTGGCAAACCGGCTCCGGTACTCAATCAAACATGAACGCCAACGAGGTAATCTCGAACCGCGCCCACGTTCTGGCAGGCCACAAGCTCGGTGAAGGCAAGACCGATATTCATCCCAACGACGACGTCAACAAATCGCAGTCATCCAACGATACTTTCCCGACAGCGATGCACATTGCCGCCTACGCCAAATTGGTTAACCATACTATTCCGGCGGTAGAGCAGTTACGTAACACCTTGGCGGAGAAGTCGAAAAAAATGTGGGAGATAGTCAAGATTGGCCGTACTCACTGGATGGATGCTACTCCGCTGACCCTTGGTCAGGAATTTTCCGGTTACGTGTCGCAGCTTGACCACGCACTGAAAGCCATTCACAATACGTTGCCGCATTTAGCCGAGCTTGCCCTTGGCGGCACCGCCGTAGGAACCGGCCTGAACACGCCCAAGGGATACGCCGAATTAGTGGCAGAAAATATTGCCGCATTGACGGGGCTGCCCTTTGTTACTGCCGCTAACAAGTTCGAGTCGCTGGCTGCACACGATGCCGTCGTCGAATCGCATGGCGCCCTGAAGCAGCTGGCAGTAAGCCTCACAAAAATTGCCAACGATATTCGCCTGATGGCATCCGGCCCGCGGTCGGGAATCGGCGAAATAACTATACCGGCTAACGAGCCCGGTTCCTCAATCATGCCCGGAAAGGTAAATCCCACACAGGTAGAGGCCATGACAATGGTCTGTGCACAGGTCATCGGCAATGACGTTACCGTTACTGTTGGCGGCCTGAGCGGGCAATTTGAGCTGAACGTCTTCAAGCCGGTAATTATCAACGCCTTCCTGCAATCGGCCACCTTGTTGGGCGATGCTTGTAAGGCTTTCAATGATAACTGTGCAATCGGCATTGAGCCGAACCGGATACGAATTACCCAGCACCTCAATAACTCGTTGATGCTGGTAACGGCCCTGAACACACATATCGGTTACGAAAAGGCTGCAAAAATAGCGAAAAAAGCCCATGCCGAAAATACCACTCTCAAAGAAGCCGCCATCGCGCTGGGCTTCCTCACCGAACAGGAATTTGACGAGTGGGTTGTGCCATCAAAGATGACAGGTTCGTTATAAAGATACACTTTTTTGTTTTCATTGTTTGTTAAGGGGAGCGCCCAATGGGGCGCTCTTTTTTTGTGCGACGGGCATAGTTTCATATCTGACAGGTACATTAAAATTGAACTGCACACGAGGCAAAAAAGGACTGCCGGTTGTCCGACAATCCTTTTACTGAAAAAACTGTTCGTATTGAAATTATGTAACTTTGAAATGTAATATATACTTATTCGTCCCAAGTACCATCGGGTTTCAGTTTTGGGTGGACGCAGCGCACCATAAAGCCGGATGCACGAGGCTTATCCACCACCATATTGCTGTAGGCCGCAGCCTTGGTCGGGTCGGTCTCGCCGGATTCCTTTGTCCAGTAGAAGCCGTCGCCGGTTTGAAGAGTACCGTTTTCGTCAATGTACTGCTCCTTGTTGAAGCACAGCAGGCGGTCGCCGTAAACCCATTTGTAACATTCTGCGCTGAGGCCGGAATCGGGAGCCCCGAAATCGGTATCATGCAAGGTCTCTACAGTACCGGTAGCCATAGCGAACAGATGCCGTACTTCGGCCTTGGTAGGCAGTCGCCATCCTGTGGGGCACGGGGAAGCAGGAAGGTATTGCGTCCATGTATCGGACGTTGAAGGTGCGCCATATCCACCAACCCATGTATCATCCCATGACTGGGTCTGCCAGGAATACAGCGCTGAAACTTTGTTCCACTGCCATGCATACCGCGGCCCTATTTCATAGTAGTCAATAGCAGGATGACCGCCATCATCATCGTGGGCATTGCGAACATCCCAAACCGTCCCGTCAATGTCCATTCCTTTGGCATAAATACATTGGGAACCATTGGTATATCCATCGGTCAATATATTTGACCGGTTATTGACAACAAAATCAGCTATGAAAATCGAATCGCACATATTGTTCATATAGCGCTCGCTCATATCGATGTCGGGGTCTCTCTCGAAAACCGCATCCGAATAAACAACTTTATGTTCTACGGTTGCTGTTGTGTAGTCATATATGTCGCTGAGGTTATCAGGCCGAACATAATATGCATCGTCCCATGCATTGACAAACTGAGCTACCCAGTTGCCATACAGCCGTAAAAATCCGGTGAACGTGGGTTTGTTTGCAGCGATGGCGTCCGGCCCTTGAAACAGCCCGATGCCATACACCTCATTGTATTCCGCGTTGAAATCGTTCAGAGTTGCCGCCACGCCTCCGGTAAATTTGGCACCGTAGTAACAGCCATTTATTTCGGTGTTGTCAATTGTTAAACCGCTGGTCTTTTCGGCCAGTATGCCGGTGAAATAAGCATGTATCAGACAATTTTTCAGTGTACTGTTTTCAAGCATCTCTACACCGGTTGTCCGGTAAGGCCATGGTGTGCCATTATCTTTGACGTTGACGTCTTTATAAATCATCACGTCTTGAATAACGCCCCCCAGAACGAAGCCTCCAGCGGCACAAAGCACTGTTCGGTTCACACCAGTTCTGCCATTGCCTTTCAGCACAATGTTGGCAGGAACTGTTTCCTGCTCCGGGACTTCAAAGCTGCCTTCCGGCACGAATATCGAATCACCCGGAACCGCAGCAGCAAGAGCATCATGCACAGTCGCATACTCTGTCAGGTGGTTGATATTGATGACTTCGTCAACGGTCTTGCCTGTATAGTCAACTTCCGTTTCATCCTCAAACGGGTCGGAGACGATTATTGACAGATGTGCATTCGGCAGGAAATAGTGCCCTATCACCGTGGTAAGCCGGTTCTGTGCTATCGGGATGTTGGTCAGCGTACGCGGGTCACCAACGGTAGCACCGGAGCTGTTCAGGGCGTTTACAGTCATGTTGACCGTCTGCCCCGACGGCGCAAACAGATAGTCGAAAGCAACAACCGTTGCATTCTGATACGTTACGCCCTTGACTAACACATCTTCGACGGTTACGGCGTGTTGATAAGTCTTGACTGGCAGCGTCAGACGGTCGGCGGTTCCGGTGGCGGTCAGCACGTTGTAACCCGCCGGAATGTCAACTGTGGGGCTGTCGTAGGTGAGCGTCATCTCTGAAATGCTGTTCAGATAGCCGGGGTTGTCCAGCGCAATGAGCCGGTACTTTCCCAGTGGTCGATAGAGCGTTACCGACTTGGACACGTTGCCGCCGGTCAGGTCGATTTCTACTTTGGTGCAGAACGCATCGCGGGCGTCATCGCAGATGTCGTACTCATCGGCAGGTTTTTTCATCTTCACCGCCTGCAATCCGGGGTCAACAGTGGGGTCGGCAATGATAGCCGCATCGCTGCTGCCATTGTTAGTTACGTAGTAGAGGTCGGCGTCATGTGCCGTATCCTCGGTAGTGCCTTCCGGCACGAAGTCGGCCCAGAAAGTGAGGTCGTACTTGGCCTTTGGCAGGCTCACGTCAAGGGTGATGCCCTGCATGGTGAAGTCGCGCGGCACTATGCGGTAGTAGCGGGCGGCCAACTGCGGCGAGCTGTCCTGCGTCCACGCCTCCACGATATAGCGGAGGTCATACTGCGAGGTGTCCGCGTTGGTGGCCCCGCCGTTATGCGAGGCGCGGGTAGCGATGCGCTCCGTCGGGATTATGGCCTGCAATGATGCGGTGGCCTTACTTACTGCGCCACCCTCTTCGGGCAGCGATACTTCCTTCGCACAAGAAGCGAACAGGGCGGCTGCTATCAGCGCCGCCGGTAAAGAAATAGTGTTTCGACACATAAAAAAATCTTTAAAGTATTAATAATGCACCGCAGGTAATAACCATTGGCAATGATTAAA
>JAISSS010000075.1 GCA_031272965.1 Bacteroidales bacterium
GATGTGGGACTTGGCTACGTAACGCTGGGGCAATCGTCAACCACACTGTCGGGCGGCGAATCGCAAAGAGTGAAGCTGTCAACCGAGCTATCGCGCCGTGATACCGGCAAAACTGTTTATATCCTCGATGAGCCTACCACCGGGCTACACTTCGACGATATCCGCGTACTGCTGGAGGTTCTTGACAAGCTGCTCGACCGCGGGAATACGGTCATCGTCATAGAGCACAATATGGATGTCATAAAAATGGCCGACTATATCATCGACCTCGGCCCGGAAGGCGGCAAAAATGGCGGCAACATCCTCTGTGCAGGACGCCCCGAAGACATCGTCAGCTGCAGGAAATCATACACCGCAAAATACCTGAAAGCTGAACTGAAACGCTGAAGCGCTAAAACAACATATAGATAAGCCTATGTCAAGTGCTTGGATATCAGCTTCTTAATGGATTCGTTCTGCTTGGCCGGAGGATAGTAGTCAAAGAAGTTGTGGTACCCGTTGAAGTCATCCTGCAGGGCTTTCTCGAAGCAGCGTGTTGCGGCTGTTTCATCATTACTTTCCAGCAGATAAGCGGTCAGCCGGTAATTTATGAGGCTCGAATCGGAGCGGACGGAACGAAGCGCCCGTTTCAGGATAGTGATAGCATCTTTCAGGCCGCCCGATTCCGCTTTCATGTCGGCATAGAACACCCATGCTTCCTGATTTTTGGGATTAAGCCGCAGGGCGCGACGGAACGACACTTCTGCGACTTCGGTGTGGCCGAGTTCGGTATGGATTTTGCCGCTAAGAAGCCAGAAATCGGAATTTCTGCTGTCATATCGTATGGCAAAACGTATATTAGCCAAGGCGGCGTCCAATTTTTCGTAATACCAGTTCACTAATGCGCGGCCATACCATGCCCCCGCATTTTGCCGGTTACGGTGCAGGGCGGCATCGTAGCAGCGGGAAGCCTCCCTGTATTTTTCCATGTTCAGATAACATTCGCCGAGATAGCTCCATGCGTCATCCGATTTGTCATCCAATTTCAGGTATTCGCGATAGCACTCGGCAGCGGCCGCATAGGAACCGTTGTTGAACAGCGAATTGGCCTTATTGAAACAGGCCGGAGCAAATTTGTCGTCTAATGCTATGGCATAATCGTAGGCTTCAATGGCCTCATCGTGCCGACTGGTCTTCGACAGCGCTATGCCAAGATTGTACCACACATTGTGATTGAACGGGTCAATATCGAGGTACTTATTATAATAAATTATTGCTTTCTCTAATTTATCCAATTTGTCGAAGCAGTATCCCAGTTCATAATAGGTGTTCACATTTTGGGGATTTATTTCTAAGGCGCGGTTCAGATATTCGATAGCTTTTTTAATATGTCCTGACTGTTCTAATGATACGCCGATATTGTAGAGCAGTTCGTCATTGTCGTCGCCGTCATATTCGAGAGCTGTGTCATAGCATTTTACGGCGTCGTCATAGTTGCCGAGCAGCAGCAGCGCCGAGCCGCGGGTGAGGAATATGTCGGGATTTTTCTCTTCGAGATTTTCGGCGGTGTCGAGCAGGGCAAGCGACTTCTTGTATTTGCCGTCGAACAGGGCAATCTGGGCTTCTTTCAGCGTCCAGGACACAGCGTCCGGATGAACTTGCTTTCCGTATGCCAATGCACGGCGGGCAATATCCGATTCCCCCTCGTCTAAGGAATAGTCAATAATATCTTCTATCTCGAAAACGTCAAAATATTCGAACCCGTTCTCTCTGCACATCTTTGTGAACCGTGATACGGCCCCCAAAATTTCCTCGTTTTCGGTAAAATCTCTTTCGTCTTCGTTCATGTCTTTTATTTACTATCTGTTATTTTAAGATGCAAAGATAATACTTTTTTCAATACGCTCGTCAATCCGGCTGATGTTCGGCCCGTAAAAGGTCGTTTATTGTCTTTACGGGGCTGAATGTTACGGGGGGTGTTTCCACAAACACGGTGTTCCAGTCGGCCATTGCGCCGTTCCACAATCCGGGCAGTTCCTGCGCTCTCAGCTCTTTGCCGTCTTTCGACTTTGCGGAGATAAAGCCGGTTTGCATATCACGGAACGCGCTAAGCACATATTTGTCGCCCTTATAATTTTTGAAGGAACAGACTAAGTCAACCGGATTAAAATGCGTCGCTTTTGAGACTATGGCCTGCTGTTCGGGGACGTCGGGCGCTATTTGGGAACTCTCGGCGATTTGCAGGGAGACGCTGCCGTCGCGGTTCACTGCCCAGAAAGGCCCGCCCCCCGGCTCACCCTCGTTCTTCACCATGCCGCAGACGCGCAGGGGACGGTTGAGTTTCTGTTTTATATATGTGTATAATTCCTCACTTCCAGTATCTTCGTTATATGCAGGATGCTCAACATTGAGCTGTTTCTGCACAAAAGTGAGCGCTTCAATCAGGGTCTGGCGGGCGATGCCGGATGCCGGACGCTCGTCAAAGAGTTGCTGATAAATGAAAAGCTGTTCTCTAATATCAAGCAATATGCCCGCCAGCACCCGCTTATAGTCCAATACGGTTTGCTTGGCGCGGTCCTGCTGTACGTTGTCGATATTTTTGATGAACACTATATCTGCGTCGAGCCTGTTGAGGTTGTCGAGCAGGGCACCATGTCCGGCGGGACGGAACAGCAGGCTGCCGTCGCTGTTGCGAAACGGCTCATTGTCGGGGGTTACGGCAATAGTATCGGTAGCGGCCTGCTGACCGCTGAAAGATATATTAAATTTAACGGAAAATTTACGTTCATATCGGGCAACAACCTCTTTCATGAGCGCTTCAAAGAGCGACAGATGTTCCGGCGATACGGTAAAATGGATATTCACCGTGTTATCGCGATTGGCGCCATACAGGACGCCTTCTATGCAATGCTCTTCAAACGGGGTGCGGGCACCGTCGCTGTATTTGTGGAACAGCAGCAAGCCTTTGGGCAGATTGCCATAGTCTAATCCGGCAGGCGTCAGCAGGGTATCCAACTGCTCCCGCAAAGGCATTTCCGCAGGCGATTTACCGGTAACCTGCGCCCATCTGTCATAGAAGGCAAAACGCTTGATGTCGCGGTGGAACGCGGAGACTTTGGATTTATCTATCAGCGTTTCGCGTTCTGTTTTGCCGGCAGCAAGGTCGTCTTTGGCATTATAGAGCGCCTTAAACATCCGGCTGGCGGCGCCCGATGCAGGCACAAATTTGGCAACCGTCAGGCCGGACATCACTTGCCGCTCAACCTGCCGATAACAAGCCTGAAGAAATACGTAGGGGGGCAAAACGATAATGCCGTCGCCCGCTGTGGCAGGACGTACCACCCTCAGGTGAGGAAAACCCCGCCGGAAATTCTCAAGTTGCTGTCGCACCTCCTCAATGCTGTTGCCACGGGCAACTATCGCGCGAACATCGTTGTCGTCTAACATAGCATATCAATTTTCTGCGAAGATACTGCTTTATTTCCTTCCAATATTAAAAATGCTCGAAAAAAATACTAACACTGTGTGGTTAACAGCCGAAAACAGTATCTTTGCACCGCAAATAGAAGAAATTTTGGGCAGTTGAACACAGAACTTTTCATAGCGCGGCGGCTTTTTTCCGCCAAAGAGCAGTCCCCGCGGCTGTCGCGTCGCATAGTGCGGCTGGCAGTGGCGGGCGTCAGCGTCGGCATGACCGTGATGCTGCTGGCAGTGGCAACAGTGGCAGGTTTCCAGCAGGAAATTGAGGACAAAGTAAATGGCTTCGCAGCTAACTTCCAAATAGTTAACTATCATAATAACTACTCGTTCCAGACCGACCCTGTGATGCGCGACGACACTCTGCTGCGTCAACTGCGGGCATTGCCACAGATACGGCACATACAGCAATTCGCCACCAAACCCGGCATGATTAAGGCGGACAGCGACTTGCAGGGAATAGTCCTGAAAGGCATTACGGACGACTTCGACTGGCAGTTTTTTGAGAAAGCCAGAGTGAACGGGGCGCGGCTGAATCCCGATTCCACGCAGGTGTGGATTTCCAAAAAACTCTCCGACTTGCTGCGGCTCCCGCTGGGAAAACGCTTCCGCATCTATTTCCTCAACGAAGGCGAACAGGTGCCGCGTATCCGGCAGTTCACGGTGGCCGGAATCTATGATACAGGATTCGAAGAATTTGACCGCATGTTCATATTAGCCGGACTGAAGCATGTCCAACGCCTGAGCGATTGGGAGGATAACCAAATCAGCGGCTACGAGGTCTTTGTCAACCGCGACGTCCCGCACGAGACCATCGAAGAGCGCATCGCCGACCTGGTTTTCGACAGACATTCCGATACGCGCCCCCTGCAACGGGTGGACAACATCCGCCGCAAATACCCGCAGATTTTTGACTGGCTCAATCTGTTAGACATGAACGCGATAGTGATTTTGACACTGATGATTGCCGTAGCCGGATTTAACATGATTTCAGGCCTGCTGGTAATCATCCTCGAACGGGCGGCCATGATTGGCGCCCTGAAAGCTATGGGTGCCGGTCAGCGTACCGTCCGCCGAATTTTCCTGTATCTGGCGTTCCTTCTGACAGGTCAGGGACTGCTGTGGGGAAACATGCTGGGACTCGGACTGTATATGCTGCAAAAGCATTTCGGAATAGTGAAACTCGACCCCCATTCATATTATGTAGCCACAATGCCGGTGTCGCTGTCTGCCCAACAGCTGCTCACCCTTAACCTCGTAGCATTTGTAGCCACAATGCTCATGCTTGTCGTGCCATCGCTGTTTATCAGCCGCATCTCCCCTGCAAAAACGCTCCGCTTTGAATGAATGGAATCCGTGTGTCGCTGTTTTGTGCCCTCGTCCACGAGCGATGTGGGTTAATAAAACGTTGTGAACAGTGTGTATAACGGGCATACAGCTGAAAATCGGCATATTGAAACTGAATTTTTACTAATTTTGCAGCCTGTTTTGAATAAGCAAGAAATTTGAAGATGAAGCGATATTTAATTTTTTTACTGCTGGCAACGGCGGTGCGGGGCTATGCGGGCGACAATCCCAAGTATGAGTTTCGCGGGGCTTGGGTAGCCACGGTCAACAACATTGACTGGCCGTCGAAGCCGGGGTTATCGGCCGAGGAGCAGCAGCGCGAGGCGGTGGCGATGTTGGACATGCTGCAAGGCAACGGCATCAATGCTGTGGTATTTCAGGGGCGTCCGTGTTCTGATGCGTTCTATCCTTCGACGCTGGAGCCGTGGTCGCGCTACCTGACCGGCACCCCCGGCAAATCGCCCGGCTATGACCCGCTGGCCTTCTGGATTGAACAGTGCCACCGCCGCAATATGGAGCTGCATTTGTGGTGCAATCCATACCGTGTAGCCCAGAACGCCGCCGAGCCGTTAGCCGCCAATCATGTGGCGTTCAGGCATCCCGACTGGATTATCTCTTATGGCAACAAGCTGTATTTCAATCCCGGCCTGCCCGAAACGCGCTCGTTTATCGTGGAAGTTATCTGCGATATTGTGCGCCGTTATGACGTTGACGCCATCCATTTTGACGACTATTTTTACCCCTATCCGGTTAATGGCGTACCGTTTCCTGACGGAGAGGCCTTCGCCATGTACGGGGGCGAGTTCAGCCCAGCCCAGATAGACGACTGGCGACGCAACAACGTTGATATTGCTATCAGTATGCTGTCGTATGCCATAAAGCAGACCAAGCCGTGGGTAAAGTTCGGAATCAGTCCCTTCGGCGTGTGGCGTAATAAGGCTGACGATGAGCGCGGCTCGTCCACATCGGCAGGGGTAACCAATTATGACAACCTGTATGCCGACATCCTGAAATGGGTTCAAAATGGCTGGGTCGATTATGTGGCGCCGCAGCTGTACTGGCAAATCGGACATCCGTCTGCTGATTTTACGACGCTGTGTCATTGGTGGAACGACAACATCCTTAACCGCACACTGTATATAGGGCAGGCGCCCTACCGCATTGAGGCGGAGAGCAGCACGGAAGCATGGCGGCAACCCGACCAGATGCCGCGCCAAATCCAAACCATGCGCAGCATCGGAGGCATCGGAGGCAGCATCTTTTATAGCGCCAAACATTTTAACCGCGACCTGCTCGGATTCCAGGACAGCCTGCGCGTGAACCTGTACCGCCATCCCGCATTAGTCCCGACAATGCCATGGATAGACGACAAGCCCCCGTTAGCGCCCGTTAAGCCCCGTAAAAGAGGTAAAAATGTCAAATGGGAGGCCCCGAAATTCTCCTCCGAACTCGACCGCCCGGTAAGCTATGTGGTGTATGCCGCCAAAAAAGGAGCGCCGGTAAATCCCGACACCGCCGAATCTGTCGTGGGCATTACCCGCAATACATCTCTGCATGTCAACAAAACTGCCGGGAAACGCAGCCAGTGGTACGTCGTCGTTACCGCCGTTGACAGGCTGGGAAATGAAAGCGAATTCTCAAAACCGGTTTCCATACGCAGATAACTGTAAAAAGTGACCATGACAGACGCATTTATCTTTTATGCTGACCGGAGTTCCACAGAACAGACCCTTGCGCAGTTCCGGCAAAGGTTTCCTGCTTTCCACCTGACCGTTGTGGCGCCCGATGCCGAATCGGTTGAAGGCGTCGAGGTCATTGTCGCCCAACACCCTTTCTCTGTGACAACATTGCGTCAGATAGCCCGCCATACAACGGCACCGCAGGTAATGCTGGTGGTTGGCCGTGCAGTTGACGTCTCCGCCGGATGGGAGGCGCCCATGCCACCGGATGTGGCCATGCTGTATGCCGACTATGAGGATGTTACGGACACCGGTCGGACGCCGCATCCGGTCATCGACTGCCAGGAAGGCAGCCTGCGCGACGACTTCGATTTCGGGCCGGTGATGCTGTTCAGCTGCGCCGCCCTGCAAAAGTTCGTTGCCGAAGTATCCGAAATGTGGGAACATGCCGGTCTGTATGCCATGCGGCTGGCGGCCATGCGGACAGGAAAAATCGTCCATCGTACAGAAGTGATGAGCGCCCTGGAAATCACTGACCGCCGCTCCTCCGGCGAGAAGCTCTTCGACTATGTGAGCGCCTCATCCCGCGAGCGGCAAATAGAGATGGAAGCGGCCTGCACTGCTCACCTGAAGCTGTGCGGGCTATGGCTGGAGCCGTGGTTCGCAGGAACGCCGCTCAACGACAGCTTCGACATTGAAGCCTCCATCGTGATTCCGGTGCGTAACCGCGTAAAAACCATCGCCGATGCGGTCGATTCGGCGCTGTCGCAGGAACTGCCATACCTGTTTAATGTCATCGTGGTGGATAACCATTCTACCGACGGGACATTGGACGTCCTGCAGCGATATACCGACCCGCGTCTGACGGTCATCGTACCGGAGCGCACCGACTTAGGCATCGGCGGCTGCTGGAATGTGGCACTTAACAGCCCCCACTGCGGGCGCTTTGCCGTGCAGTTAGACAGCGACGACCTCTATGAGGACAAATGGACGCTGAAAAAGATTATCAGCAAGTTTGAGGATATGCGCTGTGCAATGGTCATCGGTTCCTATACTCTTTGCGACTTCCAGCTGAATCCGATGCCGCCCGGCCTGATTGCGCATACCGAATGGACGCCTGATAACGGCCCGAATAATGCGCTGCGAATCAACGGGTTGGGGGCGCCGCGGGCCTTCTATACGCCCATTGCCCGTAGCATCGGGTTCCCCAATGTGAGTTACGGAGAAGATTATGCCATGGCGCTGGCCATCTCGCGACGCTGGAAAATCGGACGTATATATGAATCGCTGTACCGGTGCCGCCGCTGGGACGACAATTCCGACGCCCGCCTCAGTGTTGAGCAGACGAATGCCCACAACACCTATAAGGACGGGGTGCGTACCGCCGAATTGCACAGCCGCCGCAAATTAATCGACAGCATGGAATATAAAGTGGCGACACTGCTCTTGCGCCAAACGGCAAAATGGGTAACCGCAGAACAGAACTATGAAGCCCTGCGACATGTGCTGACCCGCGAAAAAGCCTTCGTGTTTTTTCGGTTCAGGCTACAGCATAATCCGGCACGCATCCGCTCTACATGCGCCGATGTGGAGGCGGTTGAACGCCCCTGCTTTTTGTGCGGCCACAAGCGTCCGGCGGAACAGGAAGCTGTTGACGCCGGAGAGTACGAGATTTTGGTGAACCCTTATCCGGTATTTCCCGCACATCTGACCATCGTCCTGAAAGCGCACCAGCCACAGCGTATCGCAGGGCGTTTTGCCGACATGCTACATTTCAGCAGGGAACTGCCCGGATATACGGTGTTCTACAACGGCCCGCAATGTGGCGCCTCTGCCCCTGCACACTTCCATTTTCAGGCGGGAACGAGTACCTGCCTGCCCGCCGTGGACGAGTTGCCGGTGATGTGCCGCCGATTTGCCAAAACTCTCGTCAAAAACGACGCCATTACTGTGGAAGCGCTTAATACCGACAACTACATGCGTTGCTGTCTGCTGCTGCGTTCCTCTGACGGGCAGGTATTGTGTGAACAGTTCCGACAAATATACAGAGCTATGCCGACATCGGGAGATAATGAACCAATGTTTAATATTCTTGCGACATATACCAATGAACAGTGGCAGGTCATCATCTTCCCACGCCAAACGCTACGCCCGCAACAGTTCTATGCCGAGGGCGACAGCCGGATAATCTTCAGCCCCGCCTCTGCAGAAATGGCCGGCCTGCTGATATTTCCCCGCAAAGAAGACCTCGACCGCGCTACCGACAGTATAATCCGCGACATGCTGAAACAGGTTGCAATGGATGCCCACAAGTTTGAAGCGCTCTGCGAGCGTGTGAGCACCGAAGCGCTCAAATGATTTGCATCGGCTTGTCCGAATCGTAAGGTTCGGGGGCCGGTTCCGGCAGCCGCTCCAGTTTCAATGCCCGTTCTTTAATGAATGGCAATACGGCGGGCGCGAAGTTGCGCAGCGGCGTGTAAATATATGACTCCTCCCGTGTCTCCGGCGCGATAATTCGCCCCTCCGGGTCAAAACCCTCATACACAAACAGCAATGCACTGATAATCAACGCCGATTTGAGCAACGAAAACAGCAGTCCGAGAATTTTGTTGATAAAACTCAACTTGGCGGCTTTCACAATACTGTCTATCAGCTTGCCAAAATAGTATATCAATACTACAATTATCAGGAACGTAACAAGATAGGCAACCCAGTTAAGCAGTTTGAAATCCCATCCGAATGTGTTCCGCAACCAGTCGGCAGTGAGGTCGGAAAAATGGAGCGCCCCCCAAATGCCCAGCACAATAGCAACAAGGGTTGCCACTTCATGTATCAATCCCTTCCGGAACCCGCGAACCGCCGCTGCCAGCAATACTATACCGATAATAATGTCTATGTAATTCATAATGCCACAAAGATACATCTTTCTTTTTTAAATACGGAAAGAAAATGCGGAAATCCGTCCATTCTGTGTCATCTGTGTGCAAAAGGATAAATTTTTTCTGTCCCTACGTCGGACGTATTGAAAAAATACCTACCTTTGACGCGAAATCAGAAACAGATATTATTGACATGAAAGATAATTTTTCGATAACATTGACGGAACAAATCATGGCTTGGGTTAATTTTTTAACGCCGAGTACGATTTCTTTTGGCTATCTCGAAAATTATCTTAACACACACACACACAGCGGCGGTTTAACCGTTGAACTGTTTAATCGTTTAAGTGGCTGTCTGAACCGGAATTCTGATATGATTCACGGGATTATCAGGATTATGCCCAAAAATCAGGGGATTGCGGGTCAGGCCCGCAATGACGGTGTCCTCAAAAATCATATCAAAAATATACAAAATTCCAGAAATAATTTTCATTTGTTTAATTACCTTAAATTCTTCACATCATGAATAGAATCAGTTTTTTCCGCAGGACTGTGGTTGCCGTTGCAACCTGCCTCGCAGTTTCAACAATGTTTTCAGGGTGCAGCAAAGACGATGACGGGACAATCACCGTTGCCGATTCAGGCGCCCTCACGCAGGAAGTCTATGCCGACAAAACGCAGGGCACATCCGGCGTAACATTCACTACCTCAGACGCATGGACGTCATCTATCGCGGAAGTGGCAACGACCAAAGCCGCTTCTCCAGCGTGGATTTCCATCTCGCCTGCCAGCGGTAACGCAGCAGGCGACTACACCATCGTCATCACGCTGTCGCCGAATCTCTCGGCAGTTGACCGCACAGCAACCATCACCATCACGTGTAACGGCTCGACCATCACTATCTCAGTTACCCAAAAAGCGACATTGGAAAACGGGAAGTTCCCTGATGACATCACTTTCATGGACTCGCGCGGCAATGTGGTCATCATCCCGTATGGCGCCAAGTCGTGCGTCTCAAAAGTTATCAGCTTCACACATGGCGAGCCATGGACGTCGCAAGCCGGTTGGCAAGACCCCGAAAATATTATCGGCGTACCGGTAGGCGATGTTGAAGGCGAAGTAGTAACGCTGGGCATCGGCGGTGAAATCGTGGTCGAATTTGACGTCTATATCACCGACGGCGAGGGAAACGACATCTACGTGTTTGAGGTTGGTCCTGACGTCGAAGCCACCAAAGTGGAAGTAAGCACCGACCTGAAAAGCTGGATTTATGTGGGCGACGCCGACGGCTCCATATCTGGGGTTGACATCACGGGCAAGGTTCCCGCAGGCGCCAAATACCGTTACGCCCGCATAACCGACATCAAAGGGCAGCCAAGTACGTGGTCGGGCGCCGACGTTGACGCGGTAGCCGTTATACATCCGGTACTGGAATAATTATCCAGGTTAAATCATAGCCGTGTGGTACCGGCTCATTTTGGGGTTGGGATTTTCATTTTATTTTTTTCGGCGACCTGTTTGTAGCGCAGTTGAGTGTCGGCGGTGATACCCTCGCGGATTTCGATGTTCACGCCGTCGGAGAGGCCGACTGTAACGGGTTGTTTATCAAACTGTTGGCGATTATCTGTCATTCCTTTAAAGACATAGACGAATGCGTCGGCGCCGACAAATTCTACGGCGCTTTCGGGGATAGAGAGGGTCTGTTTGGCGTCGGCAAGAATGATTTCGGCATTGGCGCTGT
The DNA here is from genome assembly GCA_031272965.1 of Bacteroidales bacterium. Taxonomy (GTDB): domain Bacteria; phylum Bacteroidota; class Bacteroidia; order Bacteroidales; family Prolixibacteraceae; genus JAISSS01. Next base: position 11,103 of record JAISSS010000075.1, read on the forward strand.
AGCTGGCCCGCAGGAACACCGTGTCGGGTATATGAACGGAGGCTTTTATTTCGAACAGTACGGCGCCGTCGATTTCCTGGCCTTTTGGGGAGATATATTCGAGAGTTGCTTCAAGCGTTCTGTTTTTAATGGCGCCCACGAGCAGTTTTATAGTGGTTCCTTCTTTGACCTGTCCCACGACGGTTTCATCGAGATTGCCTCTGAAGATGAGGTCTTTCATGTTAGCCACATTGGCGATAGTGGTACCGGGGCTGTAGTTATTGACCTGGGTAACCGTATTTCCCACTTTTACGGGAATGTCGAGTATCATTCCGGCGATAGTGGAGCGGATTTCGGTATTGCTGTACTGGTTATATCTGGAGGTAACGCCTTTGCGGACGATTTCGGCGGCGTCAGCGGCCACACGCACCTCTTCGCGGGCGCGGTTGTAGGCAGCCTCTGAAATCTCGAAGTCTTCGCGGGCGATGACCCCGCGCTGAAAGAGCCGCTGATTTCGGCGGTATTCGGCCTCAATTTGCTGCATGTTAATTCGGGCGACATTCGTGCGCGATTCGGCGGCATTGAGCGAGCCGAGTTCCGGCACCACCTTAACTTTGGCTATCACATCGTTAACGCGCACCATATCGCCGGGTTTTTTCAGGATTTCGCTGATGATGCCCGAAATTTGCGGCTTTATAGGCACCTCGTCGCGCGGTTCTATATTGCCGGTAGCGATAGTGATGTTGGCAATGTCTTTCACTTCCGGCGATACCAATTCCCACGTGATGATTTCCGGCTTTCGCTGTTCCCACAGGTACCATAGTGAGGCCGCAATTATTCCGGTAATTATCAGCAGGCTAAAAATTCTAATCGCTCGTTTCATAACAGTATCATTTATTCATAATTATTCTTCCCGTATGGCATCAATAGCCTTGATTTTAAGGGCTCTGAGGGTCGGTATGGCGCCGGCGGTCAGGCCACATAGCAGTAACACGATGATGGAACGAACGGCGGCGCCGAAAGTAATCATCGGCCGATAGAGGTAGATGTTTTCGGCTTTTTGCAGGAACGAGGTGTCAGCCACGTGCAGGAACAGGATGCCGACCGACAGCCCCAGCATGCCCGAAATTCCGGTGAGCATCAGGCTTTCGGCCATCACCTGGCTGATGATAGCCCCCGGACGGGCGCCGATAGCCCGCCGTACCCCGATTTCCCGCGTCCGTTCCTTGACCGTTACCAGCATGATGTTGCTTACCCCAACGATGCCGGCAATCAGCGTTCCGGAGCCGACAATCCATATCAGGATTTCGAGCCCCGCAAAGAGGTTCTGAAACAGGTTGAACTGCTCCTCGGCATTGACACTCCACAGCGCCTTGTTGTCGTCAGGGGCGATATGGTTATTGCGCTTCAGCAGTTCTTTAATTTTCGCTTCCACTTTTGAGGCTGACGTTCCGGCTTTGGCGGTGGCGGCTATCATGTGGATATTTTCGCTGAGGTTCATTACTTGCTGCATGGTAGTGAACGGCAACAGCACCGCCTCCGACATCTGCCCGTTGATGCTGATATTGGAGACGCCCGCCACCACACCGACCACCTGATAATATACGCCCCCGATTTGCAAATAGCGGCCTATCGGCGACAGGCTGGCCGGAAACATCTCCTCATAGACCTTTGTCCCGATGATGCACACTTTCCGCTTGCGGGTCAGGTCTATCTCGTTGAAGAAGCGCCCCTGCACGATGAAAGGGTTCTCAATATGGCGGTAGTTGGAGTGAAGGCCGCGCACATTAAACTGTCCGCCCTTCCCCTCGAAATTGACGGCGACGTTCTGGCGGAACAGCACCGGTGAGATGATGCTCAAGTTTGGGACGGCATACTGCAGCATGTCCACATCGCTGTTTTTGATATGCCAGCGGCGGCCACGCTGGAAGCCCTCATACGGTTTGCCGGTGATTGCGCTGCCGATGAAGCAGGAATTTGTAGCGAACCCTTCGAGTCCCTTACTGACGCCCCGCTGCAGCCCCTGACCGGCGCCCATCATGACCGTAAGCATGAATATCCCCCAAAATACGCCGAAGCCGGTCAGCAGGCTGCGCACTTTGTTGCGGGTTATGGTCTCCCATATTTCTTCTATGCGGTCGAGGTCGAACATGGCTTATCGTCTCAGGGTTTTCCAATGGTGCTCTTCGATGAGGTATTTAAAGATGTTTTCACGCAGGGCAAGGAAGTTTCCGGTGCGCCAGGTGGCAATCAGGTCGGAACCGTAGAGCTTGTTGGTATTTCCCGATTCTTCGCGGGTGGGTTGTGCCAGCACTACGGTCGCGGCGCCGAAGCGTATCTTGGCCGTCGCCGACAGGTGGATGTCCTCGCCCGAATCGAATGTCTGGGGCCATATTGACCAGTATCCTTTCAGCCATTCGCTCATAAAGAAGTAGCTGTTGCAGGCATAATCCACCACCACTTCGTCAGGGCAGGTATTGTAGAAAGGATTGAGGAAATCGCCAAAGAATATTCCTTTGGAATCGTTGAGTTCCGTATCTTCGGGGCGGTAATTGTCGGGCGGGATTATTCGTCCGGTGCAGGTAATCACGGCATTGAGCGCCGTGCATCGGGCGACGCACCGCTCTAACCAGCCGGATGTGGGGATGATGTCGTCGTCGAGCAGCCATGCGAATTTGGTGGTCACATTTATGGCTATCGAGAAGCGGCCAAAATAGCGCAGGTTCTTGTCCGAATGAATCAGAACGATGTTCGGGAAGAACGTCCGCGCCTGTTCGATGATGCTCTGCACCTCCACATTGTGCTCGTAATGAATCACCCATATTTCGGCGGGCAGCACGGTCTGGGTGAGCAACGCCAGCAACTGCTCTTTGAGGTGTCTCCGTTTCCAGATATTTAAAATCACGGTTACGTCAACGCTTCTCTTGTCAGAGGGCATCTCCAGGTTGTCAAATGTAACTTTCATCTTTCCTGTTAATTGATATTATGCTTTTTCATTTTGGGATTTGGTTTACTACCGAATCCGGCTGCAAAGGTAGTAAAAATTCTGTTACATATTCGTATTTTTCTGAATTAAAGATTTTTTTCTATGCAATTGAGGAACTGTTCGGTGGTCAGGTAGTCATGTTCTGACAGTGCGGCGCCGTGGATAATGAGGGCGAGGTCTTTGGTCATGGCGCCCTGCTCGACGGTTCGTATGCAGGTTTGTTCGAGGTGTTGGGCGAAGCTGACGAGTTCGCTGTTATTGTCGCTTTTGCCGCGGAAAGCCAGTCCGCGCGTCCATGCGAAGATGGAGGCGATAGGATTCGTTGAGGTGGGTTTTCCCTGCTGGTGCAGGCGGAAGTGCCGTGTAACAGTGCCGTGTGCGGCTTCGGCTTCCATGGTCTTCCCGTCGGGTGTTATGAGCACGGATGTCATCAGGCCCAGCGAGCCGAAGCCCTGGGCAATGGTGTCGCTTTGCACGTCGCCATCATAGTTTTTGCAGGCCCACACGAAGCCGCCGTCCCATTTGAGGGCGGAGGCCACCATGTCGTCAATCAGCCGGTGCTCGTAGGTTATTCCGGCCGCATCGAAGAGCGATTTGAACTCCTGTTCATATATCTGCTGAAAAATATCCTTAAAGCGGCCATCATACTTTTTCAAGATGGTATTTTTTGTGGACAGATACAGCGGCCAGCCCTTCCCAAGGGCCTGGTTCATGCAGGCCCGGGCGAATCCGGCGATAGATTCGTCAGTGTTATACATGGCCATTGCCACACCGTCGCCTGCGAAGTTGAAGACCTCGTATTGCTGCGGGGCGCTGCCGTCGTCCGGAGTGAAGGTGATTGTGAGCTTGCCGCGTCCCGTCGTCCTGAAATCGGTGGCACGGTACTGGTCGCCGAAAGCGTGTCGTCCGATACATATCGGCTTCTTCCAGCCGGGCACTAATCGCGGGACGTTACTGATGAGTATGGGTTCGCGGAAGACGGTTCCGCCGAGGATGTTCCGGATGGTGCCGTTTGGCGATTTCCACATCTGGCGGAGGCCGAACTCTTTCACCCGCGCCTCGTCAGGAGTGATTGTGGCACATTTCACGCCCACCCCGTATTGCAGGATGGCATTGGCCGCCTCCACTGTAACCCTGTCGCCGGTGGCATCGCGGTTTTGAATACTCAGATCATAATAGCGCAGGTCTAAATCAACATACGGCAGAATCAGTTTTTCCTTAATAAATGTCCAGATGACGCGGGTCATTTCGTCGCCATCCAGCTCCACCACGGGATTTTTTACCTTAATTTTATAAGCCATATTTTTTCGGGCATAAAAATGACGCGCGGCGGTAAAAGATTTCACAATCCTGTACCGCCGCTATTCTCAAACATTCAGTTTGAATTGATGCATCATTCAGCGTTAGTTATAATGCAAGGTCTGCACCCGCTTTAAACTTGACGGTCTTTTTGGCGGGAATTTTAATCGGAGCGCCGGACTGGGGATTTCTCCCTGTACGTTCGCTACGGATTCCCACAGAGAAAGAACCGAAACCAAGTAACGCGACTTTTTCGCCTTTCTTGAGTTCTTCGATTATCGCACTGACTAAAGCTTCATAGGCCTTCTTCGAATCAACCTTTGTCAGGCCCGATTTCGATGCAATCGCATCAATTAATTGAGTTTTGTTCATAAAAAAAATTTTTAGAAAATAAAAAGTTAATAATTCACTCGTAAAACCAAAATCCGTTGATTTCAATTTCAAAGGCCAAAATAAGGCAATTATTTTAATACATCCAACTTTTCCGACGATTTTTTTTTCTATATTAAGTTTTTATGAACATGATTGCCATACCAAAAAAATGCTGTATCTTTGCACCCGCAAATCGGAAAGTTGGCAGAGTGGTCGATTGCGGCGGTCTTGAAAACCGTTGAACCGAGAGGTTCCGGGGGTTCGAATCCCTCACTTTCCGCCATTAATTGGCTGATATTCAGTGAAATACATGGATTTTTAAACATAATACCGGAAACAAAACCCAAAATGAGAAAACTGTTTCTTCTGTTTCTTGCGAGCCTCAGTATCAGCGGAAATGCCCAGCAATCCGGCGTCAATAGCCTTGTTAACAATTGGATAACGAACAGTATGTTGCAGGGAGCCTCAATATCGGTGTGCTTTCGCGACGCCCATAGCGGCGACATCATTGCCGACCATAATGCGGACTTATACCTCGCCCCTGCTTCTACCCTCAAATTGTGGTCAACGGCGACCGCGATGGAACTGCTCTCGCCCGACTTCCGCTTCACGACAGAGCTGGCGCTCGCGGGGAAACAACACGGCGACACGCTGCATGGCAACATCATCATCATCGGCGGCGGCGACCCCGCTTTAGGCTCCCGTTATTTTCCGGAACACTATGGCGACTTTCTGCAAAGTTGGGTTGACAGCCTCAAACAGCGCGGAATACGCCACATCAACGGCGACATTATCCCCGATGCAAGCGCCTACGACGATGCCCCGGTGCCCGACAACTGGACATGGGACGACATCGGCAATTATTATGGCGCAGGGCCCTCCGGCCTCACCGCCTTCGACAACATGTATGAAGTGCATTTCTTCACCCCCACAAAAGTCGGCCAACCCACAAAAATACTCTTCACCACGCCCGAAACAGGCATCAGCTTCGACAACCGCACCCTCTCCTCGACCACCATGCGCGACCTGTCTGTGATTTACGGCAGTCCCACTGACTATACCCGGATAATAAAAGGTACGCTCCCGCGCGGAAAGGCCGACTTTGCCGTGCGCGGCGCCCTGCCCAATCCGCCCCGAATACTGGCACAGTGCTTAGCCACAAAGCTGCACAACAGCGACATCGCTTTCAACGGCCGGATACAGCCCGTCCGCTACCACCGCACCGCCGCCGATTCGCTCGCCGAAGTCCGCATCGCTGCTACCACCTCCCCTACCCTGTTTGAAATAGCAAAAGAAACTAATTATATCAGCGTAAATCTTTTTGCCGAGCATCTGCTGATGCATCCGGCATACGTCAAATCGGGCTTCGCCAGCGCGACCGACGGCATCCGCCTGCTGAAACAGTTCTGGAGCAGCAAAGGCGTAAGCACAAACTTCTCCATGTATGACGGCAGCGGACTGGCACGTGCCAATGCTGTAACAACCGCACAAACAACCGCAATGTTATTCTATATGATGAACAAAAGTTCATATTCAGAGCAGTATTTCCAGACATTGCCCCCAGCGCCGGAAGGAACGCTGAGCTACTTCCGAAAGTTCCCTGACGGCAGCCTGCGGGCCAAGTCGGGCAGCATGTCCGGCATACGCAGCTTCGCCGGCCTGCTGCGCACAAAATCCGGCAAAGAACTGCTGTTCCACATCATCCTTAACAACTTCCGCTGCTCACAGGCCGACGCTATCAGCGCCATAGAAGAGCTGCTTTTGGCAGTACGGAAAGAAAATTGACCCACAAAAGAGTATTTATATATGAACACTACACGAAGAAAATTTTTCAGGAACATCGGGGCAGCTACTGCCGGTCTCGCGGCGGGGATGCCGGGTTCCCTTTTCGCCGACGCCGCGACAGGTGGCAGGTCTCTAAATAGCAAGGCTGTAAGCGGACGTTACGTCGCAGCGACAGAAACGCCATTATCGGACGGCGCAGTGAAAATAGCCCTTACCGACCACGGCGAGGCATTAATCAATCCCAATATGGGCTGGGTTACGTATTTCTATT
>JAISSS010000080.1 GCA_031272965.1 Bacteroidales bacterium
TGCCCCGAAAAATGCTGCACCTTGCAGTCGTCAATCACAATCGTATCTTCTTGCTTGCTGTACTCCTTATCGTTGTTCAGGAAAATGCCGTGAATGGTTTTTGAGGCATTACGTATTCCCCTGAAGAACAGACCGCGTATATGAACGCCGAAAGCGCCCGTTATATCCAAAACGCACGAGGCAGTCTCCGAATCGAGCGACAGAATTGCGCCGCCCTCTCCGCGATATGCCCACTGTGGCTCGGCAAGCAGGGTCGTATGCGCCCTCGCCTTGAGGTCATGGCACATATAGACCCCCGACGGGAAATAAACAGAGCCGCTAACAGCGCCCGCTGCATCCAGCGCCTTCTGTATCGCCTCGCTATCCGAGGTTTTACCATCCCCCTTAGCGCCAAATTCCTTTACATTAAAGACCGAACCGGATGTTGCTCCGGCTTCATATCTCTTCTTCTCTTTTGCCGACAACATCCCACATGCTCCAAGCATTGCTGCTGTCGAAATAAATTCTCGTTTATTCATAATGAGTTACTCAAGTTTCCTGCCTTTTTCCGCCGGTAGTTTTAGCGACCACTCAAGATGACTTGAGTGGAAATTCACTACAAAAGTACGAACAATTATTGATACTGGCAACTGTCCTCGACACAAAATACACATTTCATGTCTGTCTATCTATCTACTTATCAGGCGATTATATTGGATTAATAAATCATTAAATCTAAGGTGCAGTTTTTTCTGCATTCGGTGTTACCGGTACGACAATAGCATTGGTTGCCTGTATAAACTGGAGTTGTTCTTCGAGCATTTCTACGCATGGCATTTCGCAGCCGTGCCTGCGGGCTTCCTGTACGGGGCGCGTATAGATTGCTTCAATTTCGAGAGGACGATGTGCGTCGCAGTCTAACTTCATGCTGGGCGAATAGGGACGCATAGTGTCGGTCATTTCCATCATTTTATCGACCTGTGCGGCGTTCATCGGGACGCCACAAGCATTTGCAGCGTTGACAACCTCGTGCATGATTCGGCGCACCAGTTCACGGGATGGCTTTTCCTGCATAAGTCGTGCGGTAGTAGTGTTCAGCGCCACCGTCAGCCCGTTATAAGGGATGTTCCACAGCAGTTTTTGCCAGCGGGCGGCATAGAGGTCGTTTGTCAGAGTACATTTAATCCCCGACTGTATGAAATCGCGTTGCACCTGTGCCAGCGTCTCCATGTCCGTCTCTGTCAGGTTATAGCCGCCGATGTTCAGCATCCCGTAGTCGGCGTGAACGATATATCCGGCTCCGGCTTTCCACGCGCAGATGAACGCCAATCCTCCGGCTAATCGCAGGTCGGGCATCATAGCGCTCAACGCAGCCTCATTGCCAAGTCCGTTTTGCAGCAAAACAGTTATGGTATTTGTTCCGACAGCATGTTGTAACAACTTTGGTAACAGATAGTTATTAGTGGTTTTTAGACATACAAGCATGACGTCGCACACCGGCATTTCCTGTGGCGAGCCGATGGCGGCAATCGGCTTGACAATGAAATCACCGCGACAGGATTCTACTCTTAAACCATTGATTTTCACATAATTATAATCTGTGTGTAACAGAAACGACACATCAAATCCGGCGTTTGCCAGTCGTCCTCCATAGTATCCGCCAATGCCGCCGACACCAATAATACCATATTTTAGCCGCTCTTTTTTATCCATATCTGACCGGAAATATTTTTTGGGTACAAATTTAGTCAAAAATTTAACAAAGCGGCATAAACAGGCCGTAATTTTTTGAGATTATGGCATTTCGATTAAAAAAAGTCGTACCTTGCGGCCAAAAATCAATAAATGGGTCTTTTCGGAGTTTTTTCAAAGAAGAATGATGTGGAACTGTCGCATAACGCGAGTTTAGAGGCCGGCCTTTCCCGTACCAAAGAGAGTGTGTTTCGCAAGTTGGGGCGTGCTGTTGCAGGCAAGTCCAAAGTAGATGAGGAAGTACTTGACAACTTGGAAGAGGCGCTGATAGCTTCGGATGTCGGTGTGGACACGACCGTTAAGATTATCCGGCGCATCGAGGAGCGGGTTAAGCGGGATAAATACTTGAATATTAATGAATTACAGGCTATTTTACATGATGAAATTGAGGCGATGCTTGAAGAGAACAATTCAGGTGATGTGCAGGGCTTCGACTTTGCTGCGCTTCCATATCCGTATGTCATTATGGTTGTGGGAGTTAATGGGGTTGGAAAGACTACAACCATTGGTAAATTAGCATGGAACTACAAACAGGCCGGCAAAAAAGTAGTGCTTGGCGCGGCCGACACGTTCCGTGCGGCCGCTATTGACCAGTTACAGATATGGGCTGACTGTACCGGCGTCGCCATCGTAAAACAAAATATGGGCGCCGATCCCGCTTCTGTGGCTTTTGATACCCTGTCGTCAGCAAAAGCTACCGGCGCTGATGTGGCAATTATCGACACCGCAGGCCGTCTGCATAACAAAATTAATCTGATGGGCGAGCTCGCGAAAATAAAGGCAGTCATGAAAAAAGTCGTGCCAAATGCCCCTCATGAAGTGTTGCTGGTGCTCGACGGCTCCACAGGCCAGAACGCATTCGAACAGGCACGGCAGTTCACAAAAGCCACAGAAGTGAATGCTATGGCGCTCACAAAACTCGACGGAACCGCAAAAGGCGGCGTTGTAATTGGAATATCCGACCAGTTCAAAATCCCCGTAAAATATATCGGCATCGGCGAGAAAATGGATGACCTGCAAATATTCCACCGTAAAGATTTCGTTGACTCTCTCTTTTCCCTGAAAAATGACTAATTCATGTCCAAATGACTAATCCGCGCGGCAAAATCAACCTGATAACATTGGGCTGTTCCAAGAATCTCGTGGATTCGGAACGCCTGCTTAACCAGTTCAGCCTCAACGGGTTTGAAGCGATACACGACAGTAGCGACGCCTCTGCCGACATTGTGATTATCAACACCTGCGGGTTCATTGATGCCGCAAAAGAAGAATCAATCGATACCATCCTGCAGTATGCCGCCGCCCGAAAACGCGGGACGCTGAAAAAATTGCTGGTTATGGGGTGCCTCTCGGAACGATACAGCCGCGAATTGGCGCAGGAAATCCCCGAAGTGGACAAGTTCTACGGAAAGTTCGACTTCCGCAGCATCATTGCCGACCTGAACGCCAGCTTTTTTGAACATAAGTTCTATAGCCGCCTGCAAACTACGCCGTCTCATTTTGCCTACCTGAAAATCAGCGAGGGATGCAACCGCACCTGCTCCTTCTGCGCAATACCCCAGTTTACGGGGAAATATCGCTCCCGACAGCCGGAAAGTCTCATTGACGAGGCACACGCGCTCGCCGATACCGGTGTTAAAGAGCTGCTGCTGATAGCCCAGGATTTAACATATTACGGAATTGACCTCTGCGGCAAAAGCCGATTGGCAGACCTGCTCTGCCGCCTTGCCGATGTGGACGGTATCGACAGAATCCGCCTGCATTACACATTCCCTGCCGGATTCCCGTTGGATGTGCTGGATGTGATTAATA
>JAISSS010000126.1 GCA_031272965.1 Bacteroidales bacterium
AGGACTGGCGGGACGAAAACCCCGATTTGAAAGGCAATATCCGCGATTATGCCACTATCAACGAACTGATTTGCCTCTCGAATATGGAAAATCTTAACGCCGTTTTTATCAATGACGGACTTCCGCAACGTGAAAGATTGATACGGCTAAACAAAATTGCCATTCAACAAATGAGTGTTTTGCAGGAAATTGAAAGCAAAAAATTGTTGAAATAGTTTATTTGACAGCGCTGTATTCATATTGATGCGCCGCCGCCTATCCGTATGGGATAAAAAATCTTCCCTTTCCTGAAAATACATACTTTTGGGGGTATTGCACTCCAAAATCCCGCCGTATCTTTGCACCGTTAAATTAGATACTGAAAATGGTCAACAGTCATAACATATTGAGTTACAGTAATATTACAGGGCATCCACCCGTAATTGTGTACCGTGGTACTACGACACGGTATCTCACCCGCAAGCCCCTGCCCGGCCATTCCGAGCGGGTAGCGGCTCAACACGACCATAACAAACGGCTTAGTCCGGTTGAAAAAATCACCCCGAATGTCGGAGGTATCAGAAAAATACCTATCTTTGACACGAAATCAGAAACAGATATTGCTGACATGAAAGATAGTTTTTCGATAACATTAACGGCACAAATCTGGGCTTGGGTTAATTTTTTAACGCCGAGTACGATTTCTTTTGGCCATCTTGAAAATTATCTTAACACACACACACACACACACACACACACAGCGGCGGTTTAACCGTTGAACTGTTTAATCGTTTAAGTGGCTGTCTGAATCGGGATTCTGTCAGGATTCACGGGACTGGCATGATTATGTCAAAAAATCAGGAGATTGCGGGTCAAGCCCGCAATGACGGTGTCCTCAAAAATCAGGGCAATAATAAAAATCTTACGAAAATCCAGGTTCAGACAAAGGAGATTGCGGGTCAAGCCCGCAATGACGGTACCCTCAAAAATCAGGGGAAAATCAGTGGTTCAGACAGTGTGGTTCAGACAAAAAATTTATTAACCCTCAAATATTTACAAAAATGAGAAATCTTACGCAAATCAATTTCACAATTGCGGCACTTCTGTTCGCCGCCACAACCATCGTCGCCTCTTGCGACAAGAACGACGAGAACACCAACAACGCAGCGGGAACACCCGGTGCAGTTCAGAACTTCACCGCCATCGCAGGCGACGGACAGGTCTCTTTGACTTGGGAAGAGCCGTCGGACGACGGCGGCGAAGAAGTCATCGGTTACGAAATTACGGCTGATAACTGGACTAACAAAGTAACCAAATCACTTTTCGAGCGGTCGCATATCTACTTGGATTTGACCAACGGCACGGAATACACCTTCAAAGTACGGGCTGAAAATGTCAACGGCACAGGCGCGGAAAGTACGGCAAAAGCAACGCCGAAGGCAGGCAGTCTTCCCGAAAGCGTTGTTATCAACGGCGTTGAATGGGCTACCCGAAATGTCGATGCACCCGGAACTTTTGCGGCAACGCCCTACGACGCAGGAATGTTGTACAATTGGGACAGTTCCGTTGCATGGAGCAGCGCCGACCCGGTGACCTCCATTCCGGCAGGGCTAACTTGGGGAAACTATACCTTTAATCTCAAGGACATATGGAACGGTACTGAAATTTGTCCTCAGGGATACAGATTGCCAACCATGACAGAAATAGACGCATTATTAGACCAGGATAAAGTGAAAAGGACGTGGGTCAATTCAACCGCAGGAAGATTGGGAGGCTGCACTTTTACCGATAAAACTTCGGGAAATTCCATATTCATGCCAGACACACCGGCTCGCGGAGCAAATGATAGCAAAATAGTTAAGAATCTGGGTACTTACTGGTTAGCGAATCAATGTGACCTTTTTCAAAATATAAACGACATGTACGGAGCATACCTTGTGGCAATTGAAGGAGATGCCGAGTTAAATACAACGTTTATTATTGTCAGGTCCGAAACCAAGCGTGATGCGTTGACTGTACGTCCTGTTAAAGCGAATTAAATTATTCACCAATAAATTTTCAAGAAAGATGACAAAGACAATTTTTTCAATTTTTTTGAGGAACGTGGCTATTGTAGCCTGCCTCGCAGTGATGACCGCCTGCGGCGGAGGAAGCAGTAACAAGAACGCGGCTCAAACGAGCGACAGCAAAAAGACAACGGAAGCGGCAACGACGAAAGGCGGAACTTCGCTCAAAGACCTGAACGACAATAACTGGCAGGCAGTTATCAAAGCCAATTTTGGCATTGACATTAAAATTCCTGTCGGTTGGACGTTCAAAGAGGTTTACAGCCCTAACAAAGTGAACAACCTCAAACTCCTGTTAAACATCGGCGAAGGCACGAGCGGCGAAGCAGAAGCCAAAAGTATTTTTGAGATGACCAAAGCCCTCTCGCCACAAGGCGCCTACAAAGCCAGCGCAAACTGGAAAGCCGAAACCGTCAGCGCAGGCGACGCCATTAACGACATTAGTGAAGTAGATGCCTTTAAGGACAGCGATGTGATGGCTACCTGGGCCTACACATACAATTCAAAGATGATACTGGCTAATGTATTTATGCGGGGCGAAGTCCTGGCAGAATATACATTTACTATCAACGCGACAAAGTGATGCTTTCCGGCTCATTGCAACGCTGAAAATTGCATTTTACGCTCCCCCGTTGCTGTAGATAGCAATCAATATGGCTAAAACCGCGATTACAAGCAGCGCGATTTTCCACACGCTCCATGGGCGTTGGCCTGCTACCTGACCGGTACGTCCGTTAATCGCAAAAACATACGTTTTATTGTTATAGCGATATGCGCTAATCCATAATGGCAGTAATATGTGTTTGAATTTGACGGCCGAAAATGTTGTGTTTTGGGAGAATATGCGTTGCTGGTTGCCACCGATGTCGGCGCGGACGACTGCTGTGATGTGGTCTTCCATTTGTGCCTTTGCTGACGGGTAGCAGGCCTTAAAATCGCGGCGGTAGAGTTCGGTGAGGAATCCGCGTACAAACTGGTCGCTGTAGGCCACATAATTTTCGCGGTCCCATTTGGTGAGTACGCGGGACACGTTGCGGGGCAGGCTGTCGGAGGCCGGCGTCAGCACATCGTCAAAAGCGTGGCTTATTGTTCCGGAGGCCGGATACCAGTCGGTAACTATCTGGGTTTCTTTGCGTCCATTTACTGTCCGCATTACAGTGCGCGACATGCCGCGCTGACCGGTGTACCGTGTTACCGTGTTGGCGTCGTATGTCCAATATGGCAAATAGACGCCTTTCATCCGTTCTTCTGCCGCCAGATTTTTGGCGAAGCCGGTGGGGGCGAACCACAGCGATGATACCCACTTGCGGAACAGGCCATTACACACTTTTCGGCCTATTTTAAAGGGCAGTATATATTCGGGCTTCCATGCCCTGCGGACGGCGGAATTTTTCAGCACTATAGGCGTCCCGCAGAATGCGCACGAAAAGGATGTCGTATTTTCGGGGAAAGTAGTACTTGCACCACATTGAGCGCATGTAACTTCGGGGATGTAATCTTCCGCCGCCGCATAGAGTTCGGGCTGTTCAAGACATTCGTTGAGGTCGTTTTCGTGTACCGCCGATGGCGTCATATCGAGAGCGATTTTTGCGCCACAATATTCACATAATAACTTCTCTTCTTCCGGCGAATAGACAACATAGCCGCCACATGACGGGCATTTACTCTGTACGGTATCGTCCGTTTTGAGAACCGTATTCGGGGGAATGAAGGCGTCTTCCTCGGTCATTCTTTTTTGATTTTGGGGTTATGTTAACACATAGCAGGTCGTCCTGTCGCAGCTTATGGCAACGGCGGAGGAGTGGAGCCAAATAATGCAGACAGTTCGGCGACAGTTGAGGCGGCCGACCATGCTGTCATACCTTGTGTCCATACGAGCGACTGCGGGGTAAGCTGTCCTTGCGTGAGCAGCTGTTGCAGCTGAGCTGTTCCGAAGGGGCCTGTTTGTTGTCCATTGACTGCTACGTAGAACGTTTTTTGCTGGGGCAATGGTGGCGGTGCGCCCTGCTGTTGCTGCGGGTTGAACATTTGCTGTGCCATTTGACCGGCCATGGCAAATCCCATCCCCATGCCCATCGCGTCGCCGGCCGGGGTACCTCCTTTACCGGGGTTTTCGGCTCCGGCTTTCAGGGCTTCGGCAAACTGATATTGAGTATATTTATTCATGTCGCCGAGGATGCCCATGCTGGTTCGCTTGTCGAGCGCTTTTTCGACCTCTTCGGGCAGTGAGATGTTTTCGATGAGGAACTTGGTGAGGTCAATTCCCAGCTCTTCGAAGTCGGTATGCAGAGCGTCTTGCAGGGCTGCGGAGAACTCGTTCAGGTTTGCGGCCATGTCTAAGGCCGCTATGCGGGATTCGGCGAGGTGGTCGGTAAATTTGGTGAGAATGAAGTTGCGCAGCTGTTCCCGTATGCCGTCGGTGGTGAAATTACCGTCAGTACCGGCCACGTTCTTGATGAACGCAGTGGGGTCGCTGCCCACTTTGAAGCAGTATGTTCCGAAAGCCCGCATACGTATCGGGCCAAATTCGGGGTCCCGCATCATTATCGGATTCTGGGTACCCCATTTGAGGTTCAGAAACTGCTTGGTGTTGATGAAATACACTTCGACCTTGAACGGCGAGTTGAACCCGTATTTCCAGCCGCGCAGGGTGGTGAGTATCGGCATGTTGGCAGTGGTCAGTTCATACCGTCCGGGTTGATATACGTCGGCAAATTTGCCCTGGTCAACTAATACGGCAACCTGTGTCTCGCGGACGGTCAACTGTGCGCCGTTCTTGATTTCGTTCTGATAACGCGGAAAACGCCATATTATCGTGTCCGGCGTCTCATCAAGCCATTCAATTATGTCTATAAATTCGTTGAAGGCTTTCTCTTTAATTTTTCCCAAAAGTCCCATAGATTTTTTGAATTAAATTTTTCCGACACAAAGGTACAAAAAGAAATTGAGATTTGATGTCGATGGATAAAAAAACACAGATTCGCAGATTCAACTGAACGGCGTTTAGGGCGTAATAATTATTCTTAAATTATGAGAATACCTTCAAACCTCAAACTCAACAACCTCCCCGATAATAGTATCGATGACCCAAAGACCGTTGTCTTCCTTAACAGTCCGTTTGCACTTGAGAGCGTTGTTAGCGGGTTTCGCTATGCGTAGCG
>JAISSS010000140.1 GCA_031272965.1 Bacteroidales bacterium
CCCAAAACATGTGTGTGGTATCAAGGTATTTATGGGGGCCTCTACCGGCAACATGTTAGTGAATAATGCACATTCATTAGAAAGGATATTCCGCGAAGCGCCCACGATTGTGGCTGTTCATTGCGAGGATGAGAATACCATAGTAAGAAACATGAACAATATCCGCACAAAATTAGCCGACGATATTGGGCTTGCCGACATTCCTGTGCGGTACCATCCATTCGTGCGGAATGACGAGGCCTGTTACCGCTCCTCCGCCAAGGCGGTTGAGTTAGCGGCCCGTTGCGGCACCCGTCTGCATGTGCTGCATCTGTCGTCAGCCAAAGAGATGTCGCTCTTTAGCGGGGAACCTGTATCACAGAAAAAAATCACGGCGGAGGTGTGCGTTCATCACCTGTGGTTCGACGAGGACGCATACGTGCGGTATGGCCCGTTCATAAAATGCAACCCCGCCATAAAGTCCGATTCTGACCGCATGGCATTACGGTATGCCTTGAAAAACAACAAGTTAGACATTGTGGCCACCGACCATGCTCCGCATACATACGAGGAGAAATTTGAACGGCAGTATGATTATCTGCAATGCCCGTCCGGGCTCCCGTCCATACAACATTCGCTCGTAGCCATGCTCGAACTGGTACACAGGGAAGTGCTTCCAGCAGAATTAGTTGTCGAGAAGATGTGTCATGCTCCCGCCGAGCTGTTCCGCATACAGCGCCGCGGCTATATAAGGGTGGGCTATTTTGCCGACCTCGTCTTAGTGAATCCCGATTCAAAATGGACTGTAGAACATGATAATATCCTGTACAAGTGCAACTGGACCCCGTTTTATGGCACGACTTTTCAGCACAAGGTGGAAAAAACCTTCGTGAATGGACAGTTAGGCTACGACAATGGCATACTCTACCCTATCCGGGGAAAAGCGCTGGAATTTGACCGGTAACATCTCCTGTTCTGTCGGCTGTATTTCGACACAAGCATGTTTAACAGAGGGCAGTACAGACGCGCTGTGTCGGCAGGTACTTATTCGGCGGGCAGTTTCTCTTTGTTAAGCAGCGGGGCGGCATACATTTTCAGGAAGAG
The DNA here is from genome assembly GCA_031272965.1 of Bacteroidales bacterium. GTDB lineage: Bacteria > Bacteroidota > Bacteroidia > Bacteroidales > Prolixibacteraceae > JAISSS01. Next base: position 1,084 of record JAISSS010000140.1, read on the forward strand.
GTCGCGCTGTATTGCGGCATCTCCGCTGTTGATGGTTGCCACGAGGTCGTCGAGCATCTCGTTGAACTTTTCGCGGACAGGGGCATCAATCATGGCCGCGTATTTGTTTTCGCCGCGCAGCATGTCAGTTGCGAGGTAGTTATATGGCCGCAGCTGATAATTTAGATAGATGCATGAATCGATGTATTCGGAGAGCTGTACAACGGCCTCATTGACGTTGTCGGTACGTATGATGTCGTCTAACTGGGCGTCAACAGGGGCGCCGAAGGCGAAGTGAACGCGGCCTTTAGGCTTTATCAAGCCGAAAGCCATGCTTTTGAGGTCGTCCTGTGGCTTCTTGACGTATGTTTCATAAGTTCGTTTATAAATCTCTTCGACCTTTGATATTCCGCAGGGTTCACGCTCGTAAGAGATAGCCAGCGGCACGATTTTCAGGTCTCGGAACCCTTCGATGAGGCTTTTGGTATTGCTCAGGTTGAGCATTTTTATCAGCGCCGACTGGGTCTGGTCGTTGCCGTCTTTTGTACGGCCTTCGCGCTGGGCAATCCATACCGAATCGTTATTGCGGGTAATTGATTCGCGGATGTATGCTGACAGTTGCTGGGAGGCGGCAAAGAGCTCTTTTGCGGGCAGGTTTCGCTTTACCACGAAAGCGCGGTTGAGTTTCACAGCATACTCTATCCAATTGTAAATCAGCAGGTTATTACCGATTGCTATTTCGGTGGTCTTCATACCCGCATTAAAGATGATGTAGTTCATCAGCGCCGCATCGAGGATAATGTCGCGGTGATTGGAAATAAAGAGGTATGACTGCGTCCTGTCTAAGGCGTCTAACCCGCTACAGGTAACGCCATTAGTGGTTCTGCTGATAATCCAGCTGTTAATGAGCGGGTACATGAACTTCGTTTGAAGTTCATCAACCGTCTGTATATCGGCAAGTGTTTGCCGGATTTCTCGCACTTTCGGTTCGGTCTGAAAGATAAACATAAGTACCTTCCCGAATACCTCGTCTTTCAGCAGTTCATGGATGTAGTGGTTAACTTCATCATCATGATATGGTCGTATATCGTCGTAGCTCATATTTTCATGATACATTAACGGTGCAAAGATAGTAAATGCTTTGATAGGACGGCGCTTTTTCTGCGGAATATTTTTTCTGCGGGAACGGTTATTTTTGCCGGAGGTATGCAGACAATCGTTTGATAATCAATAATAAACGGCGTATTATGGCGTTTATGGCGTTTCGTTTGTTTCACAAAGTTTAACGTTATTAAATCGTCAATCTGACCTGAATTTTGGCTTCTGTCCGGTGCGGGCTGTTGATAAGGCTGTCGCCGCTACCGATTGTCTCGGCATCGAGCATCCATGTCCGCGAAATTTTGTACCATATTTCGAGGCTGTCGCCGAGTTTTATTTTTCCGGTGATGTATGTTCGGATTCCCTGTCCGTAGTTGGCCGGAATAGAGAACGAGTATAGCAGGTCGTTTTCATAGGCATAGATTCGGGAATCGTAGTCGGCGGTATCGAAATATGCGGTACGCAGCCAGATGTTCCATTTCCGGGAAGGCGGGCGCAGTCCCACATCCTGGCCGATATAGAATCCGGCTGAGCGGGTGTCATGGCGGTATATTGACTGCTCGATGCGGCTTTTCAGGGTGATATATTTGCCGACGGAGCCGGTCAGGGAGAGCCGTATTGACTGGCGCACCTGCGGCACGTTTATGGAAGTATATACCCAGCTGTAACGCAACGGTTTTCTTTCGTAGAACCAGCGGAGTTCGGCCTGCCATTGTGAGGAGGGGGCATAGTTTATGCGGGTGATAAATTCATGGCCGCGGCCGGGACCTGCGGTGGTATATTTTATATGCCGGTAGCGGAAGAAGTCAGCGGCCGCATTGACCGTTACGCCGGAGAGAGGCAGCAGTTTTGCGCCGATATAGAATCCTTCTTCGTCGTTGGCTTGACTGCTTTCGGTAAAGGTGTTCGCCCACGGACTGCTGTATCGTTTGCTGATATTTCGATAGATGGCGGCTAATTCGAGCATGTCGAGCGGCTGATGTATTGCTCCGGCGAGTTGTGCCCATCCGTCGCCGTCAGTAGCGGTTTCGCCGAAGGCATACCATCCGTTGGCGCCCCAGCGGTAGTCGAGGCCGACATTTGAGACGTTCTTCCCCTGAAAGAGGTATTGATTATATCCGGAAGTGTTGCCGCGCCGCAAGGGATAGCTGTAATGCGTATGCACACCTGTCAGTCCGACCGATAGATGCGTACCGTCGAAGCGGGTGTTTCCGCCGAAAGTGGTGTTGCGCACCGCATGCTTGTCTTCTATCTCGCCTTCTGTACGGTGGTAGCCGGAGGTCTGAATTGAGGCGAACGACATTTCGCCGTCAGTTTCTTTGAGGTTGCCGTCGAGCATGCGACTTGACACGAAAGGCGCAAAAGTCATGCGGCCGGCGCGCAGCGTAGCGCTGAGCCCGCGCATGAAATTGCCTTCCATAGAGGACGTATATCCCCGAAAGCGGTTATTAAAGTTGCCGATAGCGGTGGTAGAAGCAGATTTGCCTATTGAGAATCCCTGCGCGATGACCAATCCCTGGCCGAACTGCGCGATATAGTCGCCAACGATGAGGTCAATGTTCTTACCAGCATAGCGTATGAAGGCGCTGTAGAAGTCGAATCCGGCAGGATTTGAGGCGCGGAAGAAGCTCTCGCCGGCATCCTTATCGCCTGTTAATCCGGCTTGTATGCTGGCGGATTGGAAGCGGTAGCGCATGTTCAGGCGCAGCGGCGAGCCTTCGTATTTGCCCTGCGTGAACGCCTGCTGTTCTTCGAGTAGCTGTGCGCCGCGCAGCAGCAGCTGGTGCTTCATATAACGCGAAAGGTATGGCGTTTTATCGGGCGTGAAGCTGAGCAGCTGTTGCAGGATGCGCATCGTTGGGCGGTCGATTTCGGGCAACGCGCCCAGTTCCTGAACAGACAAAATCCGGCCATATTTTGAACGATAGTTCACTATAGCATTAATTTGCAGCGGGGTCAGGAACCGCAGTACGGCAAGCTCGTCAGCGGTTGCGGTGTTCACATTGAGCGGATGTTCGCGTAGCCATTGATATTCGTCGGCCAGCTGCTCAAAATCGGAAGCGCTGTCATCGTTGTAGAAGTCTTCAACGAGCTGCTCAAAATCCGGCGTCGAAGTGTCATGTTCCTGCCCTGTCGCCACCAGAGTGAACATAACCGCTGTAACAGACAGCAATGTCGGCAATTGCTTGGGCGTCATGGTTCATACTGCTTATTCTATTTCGAGTAATACCACAGATTTTGCGGGGAGTTCTGCCTTAATGATGCCGCCGGAAAGTTTGACGGCCTTAAAGTCGCTTACGCCGACCGTTTCCGGCTTCTCAAACGAATTGAAGTCTGCGATTCCTGGGGCGGTCAATATTTTGGCCGACACTTTTTTTGCGGATGTTCCGCGCAGTTCCGTTTCGAGGTTCTGGGCCTTGTTCGGGTCAATATTGACGATTGTGATATGGATTTTTCCGGCGTTGTCTTTCGATGCGGAAACGCTCAGCGCGTCGAGTTTGCGTCCGTTCAGTTCGTACTTGTCACATGTCAGGGACACTGGCAGCAGGGTAGCATCGTGATGGGCCTTATAGAGGAAGAATGTCCAGTAGGTAGGTGTGAGCAGCATTTTCTCGTTCTCGGTGAGTATCAGGGCTTGCAGCACGTTGACTGTCTGGGCAATGTTGGCCATTTTCACGCGGGCGCAGTGCCTGTTAAAGAGGTTCAGGTTAATGGCTGCCACTATGGCGTCGCGCATGGTGTTCTGCTGAAAGAGGAACCCCGGATTGGTATTCGGTTCCACGTTATACCACGTCCCCCATTCGTCGGTGATTAGACCTGTGCGCTTTTGCGGGTCATAGCGGTCCATGATATTGGAATGTTTGGTCAGCAGCTCGTCCATGAAGAGCGTTTTCTCGATGGTAGTAAAATATTCCTGCTCGGAGAAGCGTGTTGCGGAGCCTTTATCGCCCCAGTTTTTGGGGATGGTATAATAGTGCAGGGATATTCCGTTCATGTGGCCGCCGACGTTTTTCATCACCGTTTCTGTCCAGTTATAATCGGCATCGCTGGCACCGCAGGCTATTTTGTAGAGGCGGTTATCGCCGTAGTTCCGGCAGAAGGTGGCATATTGGCGGTAGAGGGCGGAATATGTTTCGGGGAGCATGTTGCCGCCACAGCCCCAGCTTTCGTTGCCCACGCCCCAGAACTTCACTTTCCAGGCTTTGTCGCGGCCGTTCTGGCGACGCAGATTGGCCATCGGACTTTCGCCGTCAAAAGTTATATACTCTATCCACTTCGACATCTCTTCGACCGAGCCGCTGCCGAGGTTGCCGCTTATGTAGGGCTCGCAGCCGAGCTGTTCACAGAGGTCGAGAAATTCGTGTGTGCCGAAGCTGTTGTCTTCGGTAACCCCGCCCCAGTTAGTGTTGACCATCTTGGGACGCTTCTCGCGAGGGCCTATGCCGTCCATCCAATGATACTCGTCAGCGAAGCATCCACCCGGCCAGCGCAGATTGGGGATGGCAATATTCCGCAACGCTTTCACCACATCGTTGCGGATGCCGCGCGTATTGGGAACAGGAGAATCCTCGCCAACCCAATAACCACCATAAATGCAGCGCCCCAGATGCTCGGAAAAATGCCCGTAGATGTGGCGGCTTATCACATCCTTGCCCTGGTCGGCCGCTACTGTCAAGCGGTTCTGGGCCGCCAAAGGCTGCACCCCAACCAGCATACTCAAAAAAATAACTTCCAGTTTGTTCATAATCGTATCGGTAAAATTAAAGATGTACACCTTCTCAGTTTCAACTGATTATACGTGTGTTTATCCGCCGCAAATATAATGAATTTATCCTTACGTTATTTATTTTCAGCACATAGATACAAAAAAAAGAGAATACTGCATTCGGCTGCCAAAAACAGTGTTTCTGCAATTTTGGATAACGTACGCGTACCTTATTACGGACTGCATTCGGCTGCCAAAAACAGTGTTTCTGCAATATTCCTGTACCAGATAAATGTATTAAAAAAACCGCAATAAAACCCTCACCCCTGCCCTCTCCAATAGAGAGGATTTGGGTACGGCTTTCTCCTGATTTTATCCTGTCAATCTTGATTTATTAAGATTGACAGGATTTTGGGGGCAGGTAGCGAGTACCGTGCCTCAATTGTTTTTTTGTGTGAACGGTCAGTCTGATATTCTCAAAGACCTACTTTTTCTTGACCAGCATCCAGGCGTCAGCATATTTCGGGTAGTCTGCCCTGATTTGCTGTACGCGGCGACGTGCCGAGGCCTCGTCAGTATAGGAATTTACGCAGACGCGATAGAGGCCGCTTTCGCTGCGCAGAATCACGGGGGAGAATCCCTGCGGGATGAGTTCCTGCTTGAGCCGGTTGGCATTGTCAATAGAGCTGAAACTGCCCACGATGATAAAGTAATTGCCCGTGTAGGAACCGGCGTCGCCCTGCTCGGCAAAGTCGAAGTTCTCCGTACGCGCACTGACCGGCTTGGTGTTATCAGTTGAGGCCGTCGGCCGCGGCGCCTGATAAGTCGGCTGCGGTGCAGTAGGCGGCGCAGTGAACACCTTAGGCTCCTGACTCACTGTTATCTCTTCCTGCTGCTGGGTCAACTTCTGCTTGTTCTTGCACGCAGGTGTAAGAACCCCCAGCAATAATGCTACAATGATAAATTTTTTCATCTCGTAATTGTACATTAGTATCTATTTATTTTCACAGTGCAAAACTACAACAAATATTTGTGCGCTCTGCACGGTATAATATTTTTTTATTAACTCATAACTGTTAATATCGCAAGTGGCAATGTGCGGATTCATGGACTGGATAATGCGCTGTTTAACCGAAAAGTTGTATTTTTGCACACTATTAAAATTATTTGACATGAACAAATTATTAATATTTGCATCATTATTACTGCTTACAGCGACGCTGTCGGCACAAACGCGGCCCGCAAAAGGCAAGTCGCCGCAGCCTGCAATACAGGATGTCGGAAAACAGAACGGCAAAACGCGGGGCAACCCCATCGCCGACGGAATCGGACTGACCGACCCGCACATATTTATCCACGACGGACGGGCTTATCTGTTCGCCACACACGACTTCGCCCCCGACAACAGTAATTACCTGATGAAAGACTGGTGGGTATGGACTTCCGGCGACCTGCTGCACTGGAAGCTGGCAAGTTACGTGAAACCCGAAGACACCTTCCTCGGTAAGCCCTTCAACGATTGCTGGGCGACTTTCGGCGTGTTCCGTAACAACCAATGGTACTTCTACTTCTCGGCAGGCCAGAACGAAATAGGCGTCGTTACTGCCCCCACTGTGGAAGGCCCATGGACAGACCCGCTCGGTAAACCGCTGATTGCCAAAGGCCTCACCCCTACCCAGCAACGCGACCCGGACGTATTGCTCGATGACGACGGCGAAGCATACATGGTCTATGGGACATTTAACTATTTCATCGTCCGCCTCAATCCCGACATGATTTCATTAGCTGAACAGCCCCGCCCGATAATCATTGACCGCCGCTTCGGCCCCTACGGGGAAGGAAAAACCGATGACAAGCCGTCCCTGCACAAGCGTAACGGAAAGTATTACCTCTCCTGGTGCGGCTTTTATGCTATGGCGGACAACGTTTATGGCCCTTACGCATACCGCGGCGCCATTTTCGACCCCGATAAAATCGCCCCCGAACTGAAAACCGAAGAATACGCTTTCGACCGGCACGGCAATATTTTCACCTTCAATAATCAATGGTATTATGCGTTCAACGACTTCAGCAGTCCGGGACGGAGCCATCACTTCCGCGACGCCTGCATAACATACCTGCACTACTTGGATAATGGCGACATCGCCCCTGCCGTCCTGGACACCATCGGCGTGGGGCAGTATGACGCACAGCAAAAGGTGGAAGCCGAAAACTATTTCAAAGCGGTCAGCGCCACACAAAACGAATGTCCTGACGGCTTTGCCGTAAGCGTCAGTGATGGCAGCATCCTTGCCTACCCCAATGTCCGGAATATGCCCGAAAATGCTGCCGTCACATTCCGCTATGCCAGCCTCAACCGCAACGGCGCCGCAATCGAAGTCTATGACCGGTACCCTGACGGAGAACTGCTCGGCACATGTCAGGCACCGGAAACAAAAAGCAGAAACATCTTCTGCACTGCCTCATGCCAGCTGAAAAACAGGGCAGGCATGAACAGCATCGTACTCGTTTTCCGCGGCAAAGGCGCCGAAATACTGCGCCTCGACAGCTTCTCTTTCAATTAAAATAACTCAAGAAAAAACAGCCGGAAGTGCACGAAAGCACATTCCGGCTGTAAAAAAAATGTTAATACAATGCGATTATTTCCTGTTCAAAAATTCCTTAACGATATTGGCAATATCGGTATTCTCCATGAACCCGGTGAGCCGGTTGGCCCCCGGTCCGAAAGAGAACACGGGAACAGGAATTGCGGTATGTCCGCCGGTGGGAAACAGCCCGTTAACGGTGCCATTCTTAAGGTTTCCGTTGGCGATTGCCAGCCCGCCGGTCTCGTGGTCGGCGGTAACGATAATCAGCGTTTCCTTATTTTTTGCGGCAAATTCAAGTGCCACGCCGATTGCGCGGTCAAAGTCGGTCATTTCTTCGACAATATAGGGGACATTGTTCTGGTGCCCGCCCCAGTCAATCTGGCTGCCCTCTACCATCAGGAAGAACCCGTCTTTGTCCTTGGAGAGGATGTCGATAGCTGTTTTGGTGGCAACGGGCAGAATGTTTCCGCGCTTTTCGAGGCGGTCGGTATGCTCCGGCGCCAGCAGTCCGGCGACTTTACCGTCTTTCACTGCCGCCACTTCCTCGATTGTCCGCAGCACCTGATAGCCTTTCTTTTTCAGGTCAACGGTCAGGTCTTTATCGTCTGCGCGCTTGGTGAAGTGCTTGTAGCCGCCGCCGATGAACACGTCAACGCCGGAATTGGTAATATCCAGCGCGATGTCCTCGTAGTAGCTGCGACTTTTGCGGTGCGCCAGAAACGAGGCGGGCGTGGCATGCGTGATAGCGGAGGTTGACAGTACACCGGTGGCTTTACCGCGCTGCTGTGCCAGCTCGCGTACATTCTGAAGGGTATCGTAATTAATGTCGAGGCCGATGACATCGTTCTTAGTCTTCACTCCGGTTGACAGAGCCGTACCGCCGGCTGCCGAATCGGTAACGTAATTGTCGCCCGAATGGGTACGTGCGAAGCCCACGTTCTTGAAATTGTCGAGGAACAGTCGGCCCCCATTGGCGGTCATTCCCGCGTAAACCTGGGCGAGCCCCATGCCATCGCCTATCATCACGATGATATTCTTCGGCCGCTTCTTCGGCGGAAAACTGACGCTGTAGTCCGGCACGGCATAAAAGTTGCCATTGGCACGATAGACTTTCGTAATGTCCTCTTTGGAAATCTCCTTATAATTTTCTTGCGCATATACCGGCGCAATACTTATAGACAGCAAACATCCGAAGACGCTTGCCCGAGTCAGGATTCTATTCATATTGTCCTTACTATTTTATTTATTCTTAATCTAAAAACGCGGCAAAGGTAGAAATTTTTCCCGACATAAAAATTCCGGTTATGTTAATTTTTGCGCCGAAATTGAGTTTTATTGGATATTCCTTACATAGATATGGCTATTTTTGCGCCGAAATTTAACGTTATGGGGACATTCCTTTTTGATAAAATCATTTTCGGGCCGGTGCACAGTCGGCGACTGGGCATTTCGCTGGGGATAAATCTGTTGCCGTCTGACCGGAAAGTATGCACATTCAACTGCATCTATTGCGAGTGTGGCTGGACGTTGCCGTCGGCAGGCCGCAAGTTGCCGACACGGGCGAATGTTAAACAGATGCTCGAAATAAAGCTACAGGATATGAGCCAGCACAACGAATTGCCCGACGTCATCACATTTGCCGGCAATGGTGAGCCGTCCGTGCATCCGGATTTTGCGGGCATTGTGGATGATACGGTAGCCACCCGCGACCGCTTTGCCCCAAAGTGCCGCATCGCAGTGCTGTCGAATGCCACAATGCTCAGCCATGCCAACGTTGCCGGAGCGCTGAGGAAGATTGACGACTGCATCCTCAAACTGGATTCTGCCGTTGCCGAGACGGTTGCCCGGCTCAACAAGCCGACAGGACGCTTTTCGATAGACGACACCATTGAGGAGTTGGCGCATTTCGGACGTCATGCGCAAATACAGACGCTCTTTCTGCGCGGCACGGTCGATGGTATGCCGGTTGACAACACTACCGATGCCGAAATTGAGGCATGGATTGCCGCGCTCCACCGCATCCGGCCGGGTAAGGTGATGCTCTATTCCATCTCGCGCGACACGCCCGCTGACGGACTGACAAAGGTATCGCCGGACGAGCTGAACCGCATAGCCGCCCGCCTGCACAGCTGTATCCCCGATACGGAAATTCAGGCAGTGTAGCCGCTACAGTTGCTCGGCGGTGGGATAGAAAGCGTCTTTTATATGCTCCATGCTGTATTCATCGCGCCCTTTCCTGACAATAGAGATGACGTCGAAGCGGGTCTCACAGTCCAGTTTTTTGCGTTCTATATAGGCCTCTGCCGCAGTGATTAACCGGCTTATTTTCAAGGGATTAACGGCGTCGTCAGGGTTGCCGAAGCGGGTATCGCGGCGGGTTTTCACTTCCACGATGACTAATTCTGCATTATCCATCGCCACGATGTCCAATTCGCAGTGTCCGGCATGCCAGTTGGTGTCTAAGATGCGGTAGCCAATTCCTTCGAGATAGCGTCTGGCGAGGGCTTCGCCGTGTCGTCCGGTTTCTTTTTTGCTCATCATAGCGAGGGCTTCAGGGTGATGTCGGCCGGCCGGACAGTCAGTTCGTAGTTTGCGCCCAGCATAAGCGGCATGTTGAGGGAGATGTGCCCTGCGGGGACGTCAAAACACACCGGATATTTGCGGTCGTCAACGACATTCCGTACAATTTCTTCGAGGGCATAGCCGAACTCTGAGGGGCTGTCTTTCAATTCGGTAAATCCGCCCACCACTATTGCTGCGGGATTATCCAGTTTTCCTGCCAGTTTCAGGGCGTTCATCATCCTGTCGATGTGGTACAGATGTTCGGCAGTGTCTTCGATAAAGAGGATATTTCCAGCTGTATCGATGGAATATGGCGTTGCCAGCAGGCTGTAGATGATGGAGAGGTTTCCGCCTACTAAGCGGCCTATAGCGGCGCCGAAGCGATTGGCGGCGTTATGAGGGGGATGCAGTTCGGCGGCGCTCATGTCGCCGGTCAGCATTTTTATGAGGCTGTAGAAGCTGGGATTCGGCTGGCCGTCGGTGAGAAAGAACCCTGGCATCGCGCTGTGGATACTGCAGAATCCGTGCATCTGCAAGAGGGCATGCAGGTTGGTAATATCGCTGAATCCGGCGAGCCATTTGGGGTGGGCGGCAAACCGGCGCATATTGAGGCGGTTGAGCAGTCTGATGAGGCCATAACCGCCGCGCATACAGAGTATCAGGTTGCAGTCGGGGTCGTCAAGGGCTTCCTGCAGGTCGGCTATACGCTCTGCGTCGCTGCCCGCGAAAGAAAAATGTTCATTGAGGGTGTGCGGGCCTGTAACAACATCAAAATATTCCCGCAATGCGGCCACTCCTGGCATAACTGTGTCGCGGCATATCCGTCCGGCAGGCGCTATCAGACGTATTCTGTCGCCTTTACGAAGAAAGCCGGGCCGTTTCATTACAGAGGTAAGGGTTGTTTATTTTGCGGTATATACCCACGTATCTTTGCCGGTCTGACGGCGGTATTTTTCTGCTAATGGCTGTGCGGCGCTTTTGGATGCAAACTGTTTGTCAAGCGCCACATAATTTTTGCCATCTACTTTGCCGATGATTTTTGCCGTATAGCCTTTGGCTTTCAGCTCGTTGATGAGCTGGCGGGCATTGTCAATATCCCGATAGGCGCCACAGATGATGTAGCATCCTTTGGCGGGGGCTGAGGATGGGGCTTTCACGGGTATCGACGTTGAGACGGGCCCGGATACGGGCGCCGGTGTTGAGAGGGGTTCTGCGGGTTGCGTATGCATGGGGGCAGTGTCGGGGGCAGTGTCGCCGGATGCGGGGGCTGCAACGTCCGGTTCCGGTTGGGGAACTGTTGGGACAGCGATGTCGGCAACGACAGCAGGGGCTTCGGCAGTCGGGGCTTCCTGCGGAACGACAGCAGCGGCATCAACAGGCAACACTTGAACATCGGATGTGAGCGGGGTTGCCGTATGCAGACCTGAATTTTGGAATCCTGACGTCAACGAGTTCAGCGCGGAATACTGCACGGCATCCCGCGAGGGCGGCAGCGGCGCCAGAGCCAGCAACAGCAGCAGAGAGGCAGCAATCAGGAATTTACTGTAATGGCGTCTGTTCATAAGCAAATGTGTTTCATTATGCAAAGGGATGGGCGATGTAGCTTGTTCCTGCGGCAACTGCGCACACAAGAATGAGGGCAGTCCGAAAGCATCGGCACACAGGTTCTCGCGAATGTCGGGAATAAACACCAGTGCCTCGTGCTCGTCATAAGCCAATGCCCCTATTCCGGGAACCGACAGTGTCTCGCCGTCGGTAAGTCGGCTGTTCATTTCACAGACCAACTGCCGCACCAGCTCCGCCGCTTTCATATAGCCGCATCCATGTGCAAGAGCGATGTGGTTTATCAGCAGCCCGTCGTTGAACTTCAGCTTACGATTAAAGCTGACGCTCTTGGAAGGCGCAACGAACCGCGCAACATCAACTGACGCCGGACGGTAGGCGCTCACGAAGCCGCCAAATCCCGGAATGATTACACAATCATTCAGCAAAAGCAATTCTCGTATATGAACAAGCAATTCCATAGCACAAAAATACAAACTCTTTTTCAGCTGTTGTTCTTCTATTTCTTATTTTGCATATATATTTAATGATTATTTAATATTGAAATTTTTTCAGGGGATAATTCAGCCTTCAAATGGCATATCTGCGTCCGCATAATTGATTTTGGGCATCCGTATGGCGCGTCCGTATGCCGGTAATATTTTTTTTTGTACATTTGTCGCCATATTTAAAGATATAAGCTACATGTACAGTACAATTCAGACAGCCGTTACGAAGAGTTTGGTGCAGATTAACACCATAAAGATACAGCCGACGGCGCCGTTTACGTGGGCCTCCGGCTGGAGAGCGCCGATATACTGCGACAACCGGAAGATATTGTCCTATCCGGCAGTCCGGTCGCTGGTACGCGACAGTTTCGCGGAAATTATCCGGGACAAATATTCTTCTGTGGAGGTCATCGCAGGGGTTGCAACCGGCGCCATAGCTCATGGCGTATTAGTGGCTGAGCTATTGGGATTGCCGTTCATCTACATCCGTTCTGCGCCCAAAGACCATGGCCTTGAGAACCTCATCGAGGGCGACCTGCAGCCTTCCCGGAAAGTAGTTATCGTGGAAGACCTCGTCTCCACCGGAATCAGCAGCCTCAAAGCAGCGGAGGCCGTCAGACGGGCTGGCGGCGACATACTGGGGATGGTGGCCATCTTCACCTACAACTTCCCCGTCGCTACCGACAACTTCGCAAAAGCAAATATCGAACTCTCCACGCTGAGTAATTATCAGGCCCTCTTAGAAGTGGCCCTGCAGGCCGGCGACATCAAACCGTCGGAACTCGATTCCCTCTGCAAGTGGCGGGAAGACCCCGAACATTGGGGCAAACAGTAATATTACAGCTATAAACATGAGTACGCAAGACTACGTAAGTCAGATTAAACATATCGACCACGATAATGAAACTGTGTTCAATTATCTGTCGGATTTCAGCAATATATCACAGTTTATCAATTCCGAACTGTTAGAGAAACTGAACGGGAAGATTCCGCGGGTAACAATATCGGATTTCTCGTCAGACCGCGATTCCTGCCGCTTTTTAGTGTCAGGACAGGAAGCGGGAATAGCGATTATCGAGCGACAGCCACCCAAATTGCTGAAAGTAGGCTCGACAGGCAGTATGCCGTTGAACGTAACATTATGGATACAGCTGTTGCCCGTCAGCCCGTATCAGACCAAGATGCGCGTTACGTTACGCACCGAAATGAACGTCATGTTAAAAATGATGTTCGGCAAAAAATTAGAGACAGGCATAGAGCAGATTGCCGACGCCCTGACCATGTTGCCTTACCGGTAACTTTTTTTCAACCGAATAATCAGAAAAAAGTTATATATTTGCATTATAAATATTTTTTGAGTTAAAAAGATGAAAAATACAATATTCATTGGAAAAATCATACGCAGCATCTGCGGCGGGCTGGTTGCGGCAGGGCTGTGTTCCTGCGGCGGGGCGACGCTGTATGACCTGCAGTGCGAATACCTGACGACAGATGCGGTTATTGACGTGCCGACGCCGCGGTTGTCGTGGAAAATACGCTCGCAGGAGCGCGGGTTCCGGCAAACAGCATACCGGATTATCGTGAGCGAGAGCGAATCGGAAGTCGCTAACGGCAAAGGCACTGTTTGGGATTCCGGCCTCGTGCAGTCAGACAATACGCTGAACATTCCCTACGCGGGGAGCGCATTAGCGAGCAACCGCACCTATTTTTGGAGGGCGTTCACCATCGATGCCAGCCAGAAAGAAACAGGCTCCTCCCCTGCCCGATTCCATACGGGGCTGCTAAAAGCCTCCGACTGGAAGGCCAAATGGATTACCACCACGGAAGACATCGGCCTGCAAAGCCCTGTATATCACAAGGAATTTAACGTGGGCACAGCGCTGAAAGAGGCATGGGTATATGCTGTGGGCGTGGGGGTTTACGAGCTGTGGCTGAACGGGCAAAAAGTGGGCGACCGCGTCCTGAGTCCGGCAATTTCGGACTTTCATCAGACCGCGCTCTATGCCGCATACAACGTTACCGGCCTGCTGCACAAGGGCGTTAACGCGCTCGGCGCCATGACCGGCAATGGCGCATATAACATGCACAAACTCCCCCACAGATATGGCTGGAACGAGGAGCGCCGCATGGGAAATCCCTGTTTCCTCATGCAGCTGCACCTGCGGTATGCTGACGGCACTGAAGAAACCGTGCTCACCGACGAGACATGGAAATACACGTGGGGGCCGGTTACATATAACGACATCTATGGCGGCGAAGACTATGACGCCCGCAAGGAGATTGACGGATGGGCCTCGCCGGGCCTCGATGTGGCCGCATGGAAGCCGGTAGCCATCGACAAGGGGCCTAAAGGCAAGCTGCGATACGACAATACCCCCATCCGCGTAACCCAGGTCTTGACGCCGGTGGCACATACCAAACTTCGCAAGGGCGTTTACCTGTTCGACCTCGGCCAGAACATCGCCGGATGGTGGCGCATCGACGTCAAAGGCCATGCCGGACAGACAGTCCGCATCCGCGGCGACGAGACCCTGAACCGCCAGCTCTTTCCCAAGCCCCTTGAAACGGGCGACAGCCTCAGCTTCACCGCCCCGTATCACTCCTTAGTGTGGAGCGACTATACCCTGCGCACCGACAGCAGGGAGCACTACGAACCCCGCTTCTTCTATTCGGGATTCCGCTACATCGAAGTGGCCACCTCTGACGGCGACGACCTGGCCGAGGTGAGTGTTAAAGGCTGCGTGGTGCGGTCAGACCTGCCCGACAATGGCACGTGGGCGTCCTCTAACGGGCTGCTCAACAAAATCCGCGCCGCCGGACGCTGGTCGTTGATGTCGAACCTCGTGGGATATCCCACTGACTGCCCCCACCGCGAAAAGGGCGCATATACCGGCGACGGTCAGGTGATTGCCGAGACCTCGATGCATGAATTTAACATGGCCCCCTTCTACATGAAATGGCTTGACGACATGCGCGACGCCCAGGAACCAAACGGACGAATCCCCAATACCACACCCCCAATTGTGGGCGGTATGGGCGGCGGCGTAGCCTGGGGAAGCGCATATATCCTGCTGCCATGGTGGATGTATCAGTATTATGACGACCCTATTATGATGCACGAACACTATCCCAACATGAAACGCTACATAGAGTATCTGCGACAGCTGGCCCGCAGCGACCGGAAGCCGGAACAGCCCTATATCATCAACTTCTTTCAGGGATACTGGTATTCGCTGGGCGAATGGTGTGCACCGAAGCCGTTCGACAATCCCGCAATGCCCAACGACTGCCCCAATCATGACGTGGTGAACACGTTCTACTATTATTATGACACATCGCTGATGGCCGAAATTGCACATCTGCTCGGGAAAGATGACGACGCTGTCCGCTACCGCGTATTGAGCGATTCCATAAAAGCCGCGTTCTGCGAGACCTTCGTGAACCCCGAAACCGCCTTAGTGGGGCTGGATACGCCGTATCAGACATACCTCTTAGTAGCGCTCAAGGGCAATTTGATACCCGACAGCCTGCGTAATGCGGTCACCAAAAACATCATTGACGACATCCGCCAGCGTAACAACCACCTGAACACGGGTATTGTAGGCACCAAATATTTATGGCCCTTCCTCGTGGAGAACGATTATGGAGACCTGGCCTATACTGTGGCCACGCAGACCTCGTATCCCGGCTATGGCTACTGGATAGAGAACGGCCTGACCGCACTGCCGGAACAGTGGGACGGAATACAGTCTCAGAATCATCAGATGTTCGGTTCCATTACGGAATATTTTTACAAGTATCTGGCAGGAATACGCTCACCTGTGGAAGGGATAACTACGCGGGGGTACCGGCACATCCACATCGCGCCGGAATTACCTGACAGCCTCAATTCGGTGTCGGCGACATTAGAGACAGTATCCGGCGAGGTGGCCTCCTCCTGGACGCGCACGGCAACAGGGGTGCATTACAGCATCACCGTTCCCGCCAATACGAGTGCGACCATAACCATCGCCGCTTCCGATACGGCCGCCATCGCCGAAAGCGGGACGCCGCTGTGGGAGACCGGAACGTTCATTGCGGGAGTGAAAGGAATTACGAGCGTCACCGCTTCCGAGGGGCACCTCAACATCGAAGCGGGCGCCGGCAGTTACGAATTTGAACTGAGAGAATGATATTTCATCAAAGCATATCCGCATTAAGCGCCCTGCCGGAAGCGGCCAGGGCGCTTCTCGAAGCCTTCCGCTCCGAGCGGCTCTTCGCGTTCTACGGCAAAATGGGGGCAGGAAAGACCACCTTCATCAAAGCCCTGTGTAGCGAGTTGGGCGTAACAGACCCCGTTACAAGCCCCACATTCGCACTCATCAACGAATACAGGGCAACGGAAGGAACGGTCGCTCATTTCGACTTCTACCGCCTGAAGAACCTCACCGAAGCGATGGATATCGGAACAGACGAATATTTCAGCAGTGGAAACTATTGCTTTATGGAATGGCCGGAGCTGATAGAGTCGCTGTTGCCTGACAGATTCGTAAAGGTCGAGCTGAGTACGGACACAGACGAGGTGCGTACCATAAATGCCGTTATAAATCAATGAACTATGGTTGAAAAAGAATGTGTTTCAAAACGGGAATATTTTCTTCCCCACGAAGACATGCTGGAGATATTGGAGAACAGCCGGAAGTTCCGCACGGGGGTTTTGTCGGGACAGGCTGCCGCCGAATATCGGGTTCCGTTGACGCCTGAATCGGCGGGACTTTTAGGCTCTTTCGGGCATACTGTCCATATTGAATCGGGGGCAGGTATGGCCGCGAACTATTCTGACGATGAATACCGTAAAGCAGGCGCTGTTGTTACCACCCGTGCAGACGTCCTGACATGCGACGTCGTTCTCAGCCTGCCGCCGCTGTCGGAGCAGGAAACGAGCCTGATGTCCGGCCAGCAGACGGTCTTCACCGAATTTATTCTGCCGGATTTCAGCGCCGCAACAATCCGGCAGATGATGAGTAAAAAGATAACGGCAGTGGCTTACGAGCTGCTCGAAGACGACAGCGGCAGCAAGCCCATCGTTGACCTGACCAGTCAGATGGCAGGCATCACGGCGGTGTCGGTAGCGGCCGAATACCTCAGCAAGTCGCGCAATGGCAAGGGGACGTTGCTGGGGGGCGTAACGGGCATATCGCCGACCGAAGTCCTTGTTATCGGCGCCACACCGGTTGCCGAATACGTGGCCCGCGCTGCCGGAGGCATGGGGGCGCATGTGCGCATCTTCGACAACAATGTTCTGCGCCTGCATAACATCGAGACCCGTCTCGGACGGCCCACGTCAACCTCCGTACTGCATCCGGCCGCCTTAAGCAAGGCCATGCGCTCGGCAGACGTGGTCATCGCCACCACCGCCGAAAGCATCCCCAATCGCTTCCTCGCCCCGAAAGAACTGGTGCAGCGGATGAAAAAAGGCGCAGTAATTATCGACCTCGACGTCATCCACGGCGGCTGCTTCGAGACGAGCCGTCGCACAACGCTCCAGCAACCGGCCTACGAGACTTTCGGCGTCATCCACTACTGCGTACCGAATATCACCGCACTGGTTGCCCGCACCGCCTCCATCGCCATGAGCAATGTCATCGCCCCGCTCATCATCGGAATCGGCGAGACGGGAGGAATCCTGCCATACCTGAAAGCCACAAAAGGATTCCGCAAAGGCGTCTATCTCTACAATGGCGTCCTGACTCGCCTTTCCCTTGGCAGCCAGCTTAACCTGCCCGTTACGGCAATAGACCTGCTGCTCGACGTACTGTGAAGCGCCCTGTTTTGCTGTAATACTGAACAAATGACTATAAAGAGTTTCGCAAAGCCATACCGGTTGACCATAATATGCGTAGTCGTGCTCACCTTTGGCCAGGTGATTGCCGACCTGCTACTGCCCAACTATATGGCCGACATCATTGACCGCGGCATTGCTGCGGGCGACACGCATCTGATAGTCCGCAAGGGGGGCGTGATGCTGGCCGTATCGCTGGCGGGCGTCATATGCGCAATGGTGGCAGGTTTTTTAGCCGCCCGCACCTCCCAAAGCATCGCCCGCGACCTGCGCACAGCCGTATTCAGCCGCATAACGCATCTGGCAGTCGGCGCCTTCGATAAAATCGGCGCCGCATCGCTCATCACTCGCACCACCAATGACATCCAGCAGATTCAGGGCGCTACGTTCTCCATGCTGCGGATGATGCTCCGCGCTCCGGTTACCTGCATCGGCGGCATCTTTATGGCGGTCAATAAAAACGCACAACTATCTGTAATATTGCTTATTATACTGCCATTCATCGCCGCAGGAATATATATGGTAACACAAAAAGCCGTCCCCATGTTCCGGCGAATCCAGCAAAAGTTAGACAACCTGAACCTGATAATTCGCGAAAACCTCACAGGCATCCGCATTATCCGCGCATTCAGCCGTCTGGGATTCGAGCGCAAGAAGTTTAACGCGGCCAATACCGAGCTCACCGCCGCCACCGTCCGCATGAACCGCATAATGGCGGTCATGAATCCGACGATGATGCTCTGCATGAATCTGCTGACCATTGCAATAGTGTGGGTTGCCTCGTTCCGCATCGACCGCGGCCGCCTCACCGTCGGCGACATGATGGCCTTCATCCAGTATGCAATCCAGATATTTATGGCGCTCACCGCCATGAGTATGATGTTCATCGCTTTACCCCGCGCGTTCACGTCGGCAGAGCGGCTGCGCGAAGTGTTCGCCTTGAAATCGGACGTCAAAGAAGCTGCCGCACCGCAGCATATCGCATCCCCCACCGGCGCTCTGCGCTTCGACCATGTATGGTTTCGCTATGAGAACGCCGAACAGTATGCTGTCAAAGATGTAACGTTCACGGCGATGCCGGGCAACACTGTGGCCATAATCGGCGGTACCGGTTCCGGCAAAACCTCCCTCATAAACCTGATTTGCCGCTACTATGACGTCGAAAGAGGCGCCATATCTATTGATGAGGTTGACATCCGCCAGCTCCGGCAAAGCGAACTGCACCATATCGTGGGACTGACGCCGCAAAAATCGATGCTGTTTTCCGGCACAGTGCGCCACAACATCGCCATGGGGAATCCAGACGCCCCGTTTCCCGCTATCGTGGAGGCCTGCCGCATTGCACAGGCCGAAGAGTTTATAAATGCCATGCCGCTACACTACGATACCCCCGTATCACAAGGCGGCGCCAATCTGTCGGGCGGCCAGAAACAACGCCTCACAATTGCCCGCACGATAGTGAAAAAACCGAAAATATATGTGTTCGACGACTGCTTCTCGGCGCTCGACTTCAAAACTGACGCCGCCATACGCGCCGCCCTGCGGGAAGAAACCCGCCATGCTACCGTAATTATTGTCGCACAACGAATCGCCAGCATCCGCAACGCCGACAGAATTTTAGTGATGGACAACGGCAGCATCGTCGGCGAGGGAACCCACACCGATCTGCTGAAAAACAACAGTGTATATCAGGAAATATACGCCTCCCAGAACGAACTGGACAGAGTATGAGGCAGGATTTTTGGCGACTAAGGGCTGATTCCTGCACCAAAATCAGATGAATTCCGGATTAGACAATGGGAATTGCGGGGCAATCCTGCAATGAATGGCGGGGCAATAGCTGTAACAGATGTGTTTTTATGCAACTGTTCCAAAAAACGTTCCTATTTTGGAACACATTTTCGGCACAAAAGTAGGCAAAATTTTAACGCCACACTGTTAAAACCGGATAATTATTACCATGTTTATATAAATCATTGATTATAAGGATGTTATTGAATTACAATTATTTAACAATAAGGCTGTCATGAAAATTGCTAC
>JAISSS010000013.1 GCA_031272965.1 Bacteroidales bacterium
TTCGCTTTTTCTGTTAAGTACAGCGCCCAAAGAAATGATTTGTTGGGAGTTCCCTTCGCAACGTTGTTTTTAAGGTTGTTGTAGAACTCCTGTTTTTGTGACTTGTGATACCATTTCATAGCATATTCCTTGCCATTCAAGAGTACTTTATAAACAGTGCCTTGACCGCCGTTGCCAAGTTCACTTACGATTGTTGCTTCTTCGCCAATCGAACTGATTTTTACCTTTTGTCCTTTTTTTAATTTTGCCATAATCGTCTGCTTTTCCAAGCCATCCCTCTTTCTCTCAAAAGCAAACAAAAAAGCGTGAAACTGTTTCTGTAATGTTGCTTACTTGCCGCAGTGGCTCTCGTATATGCCTTGGTAGTCAAATAAACAACGAAACAGTTCACGCCCTTATGAGCGTGAACTTTCGCGGCTTTAAACTCAACTACCTTATGAAATTTACGAGATTTCTGCGGTGAGAATAAAGAGCGTTAGCCCAATTATTTCTTGTTCAATATGTTACTTACTATACTGTCTGTTTCTTGATAATTTTTTTAGTTCAGCGGCAAAGTTACAACTATTTTTTGTTTCGGCAAGAAAAAAATCGCATGGGTACGGGAACAATCTAATTGCAGTCAGTTTCGTAACATTCAGGTAAACTTTTGTGCAAGCATGTCAGTTATTATCTGTCAATTTTCCCGTGTAATCTGCATTGCCAAATCCGATTTATCAATGCAATTCATTGTCTGTTATTGAGTTGCGCCGCTTTCAGCATTGTTCTGCGGCCACAAAAGCAGTCCAACACGATACTGCCTTCATTAGATGATGTTTTTACAATTAAATCCAGCATTTCAACTTCTTTTCTGTCGGATAATCAGGGTATTGCGGGGCTTTAAACTCCCAATATCCTGCACACGCAACCTTCGCGCACATCGGCATAAATGATTTGTTTGATGCGGATAATATTGTTTCTAAAATTCTCTGCACCAAACACCTCATCCATCATTACTTTTTTGCCCGAATGGGCTTAATTTGCATAACGCAATGCCAACGGCTTGCGGTAGTACTCTGCCTCTCAGGCAGGAGTTATTCTCATCGTCTTTTCTCGCAGCAACGCTATCGCTCGCCTGCGGTTATGAAAATTCGACTTTTCAAGTCGTCTGTACAGAATTAAATTCTTCGCAAAGATACAACTTTTATTTGGATGACTGCAAAAAAAACCGCCCCGTCCGGGGTGTCGGAGGGGCAGTCTTTACCATGTAATTAAAACCTTGTTTATGTATTTAAGCAAAACAATTCGGGGGTTATACGCCGAGTTTGCTGCGGCGGATTTGCTGCGGCTCGGTGAAGTTGGCCGAGGCCACGTGGCCTTTGAGCGGCAGGATTTTCTCGTGGATAGCGTCGATAATCCACTCAGGTTGCGGGAAGAAAGCGTCTTCCAATTCGTGGGCGGGCGTAATCCAGTTGCGGGAGCCAACCACTACCGGCGGGCCGTCGAGCAGGTCGAACGCCAGTTCGGTGATGTTTGAGGCGAGGTCGCGCATGAAAGAGCCGCGGTTGGTGGCGTCGCCGGTGATGACGATGCGTCCGGTTTTCTTGACGGAGGCAATCACCGGTTCATAGTTGAACGGCACGAGCGAGCGGGCGTCGATGACTTCGGCGCTCACGCCGTATTTGTCGTTCAGGATGTCGGCGGCTTTGAGGGCGCGGTAGAGTGTGGCGCCGATGCTGAGAATGGTAACGTCGGTTCCGGCGCGTTTGATGTCCGGCTCGCCGAAGGGTATTTCGTAGTAGCCTTCCGGTACGCCGCCTTCGTGGAACTGCTCGCCCACATCGTAGATGCGCTGGCTCTCGAAGAAGACAACCGGGTCAGTACCCTGCAATGCACTGTTCATCAATCCCTTAGCGTCGTAAGGCGTAGCGGGGAACACCACTTTCAGGCCGGGTATATGTGCGGGCAGCGCCGTCCAGTCCTGCGAGTGCTGTGCGCCATATTTTGAGCCTACCGATACACGGATGACGACGGGCATTTTCAGGATATTGCCGCTCATAGCCTGCCATTTCGGGAGCTGGTTAAACACCTCGTCGCCGCAGCATCCGAGGAAGTCGCAGTACATTATTTCGGGAATCACGCGCCCGCCGCACATGGCGTAGCCTATTGCCGTGCCGATGATGGCGGCTTCGGCGATTGGCGTATTGAACAGGCGGTGATATGGCAGCGCTTCAGTCAGGCCGCGATAAACGGCGAATGCGCCGCCCCAGTCGCGATTTTCCTCGCCGTAAGCCACTAATGAGGCGTCCTTATAGAAGCGGTCGATAATTGCTTCGAAGAGGCCGTCACGCAGTTGATACTGCTTCACTTTTGAGAAGGGTTTTCCGTCTTTGTCGAAAGCGAAACGTTCTTTTGTGGCGAGCTGTTTCACGCGCGGGTTTTCGGATATCGGGTGGTTGACGTCGGGTTTGGCGGTTGACAGAGCCTCGGCTGAGCCGCCGGAGAACATCATTGAGCCGAGCAGTTCGGGGTCTTTTTGCAGGTCCATGCGCGGCGAGAGTTCGTCGTTGATGGCCAATTTGAAGGTTTCAAACAGGATGTCTTTCACTTTTTGGGTGATAGCGTCGAGTTCTTCCTGTGTAGCTACGCCCGCGTCTTTGAGTTGCAGGGCATACCCCTTGATGCAGTCTTCTTGTTCCCATGCTTCTATTTCTTCTTTTGAGCGGTATGATGAGGCGTCGGAGGGCGAGTGTCCACTGTAGCGGTAAGTGAGGACGTCAAGCAGGACGGGGCCTTTCTTGTCTTCGATGAGTTTCTTTTTGCGGCGGTATGCGTCGATAACGGCGAGGGGGTTGTATCCGTCCACGCGCTCGGTGTGCATTTCGTCGGGGTTAACGCCTGCGCCGATGAGTGCGGCGATACCGTAGCCCATGGTTTCACCGGCGGTTTGGCCGCCCATGCCATACTGGTTGTCCATGATATTGATAATCACGGGCAGCCCGCCTTTCATGTCGCCGTCCCAGAGTTTTGTGAACTGGTCCATTGCGGCGAAGGAGAGGCCTTCCCACACGGGGCCGCGAGCCATTGAGCCGTCGCCGATGTTGGCAACCACGAGGCCGGATTTGCGGTTTACCTTTTTATAGAGTGCGGCGCCCACGGCGATGCTGCCGCTGCCGCCTACGATGGCGTTGTTCGGATATACGCCGAAGGGGGTGAAGAAGGTGTGCATGGAGCCGCCCAGTCCCTTGTTGAAGCCGGTAACGCGGGCGAAGATTTCGGCAAGAGCGCCGTAGAGCAGGAAGCGGATGCCTAATTCCTTGACGTCCTTACCTTTATATACGGTTTTGACGACGTTGACGGTGGCGCCGTCCCAAAATTCGTTCATGATTTTTTCGAGTGCGCTGTCGTCGAGTTGCTGGATGGCCCGCAGGCTTTTGGCGATAATTTCGCCATGTGAGCGGTGTGAGCCGAAGATGAAGTCGTCCACGTTGAGCGTGTAGGCCATGCCCACGGCGGCGGCTTCCTGACCTGCCGACAAGTGTGCAGGGCCGGGGTTGTTATATTCCACGCCGTTGTAGCCGCCGGTGGTTTTCACGAGGTGAAGCATGGTTTCAAACTCGCGGATGACTACCATGTCGTGGAAAATCCGAACCAGTTCCTCTTTGGTGAAATTCTTGGCGGCGAGCTCGTCTTTCACGGTTTTCTGGTACTGGTTGACAGGAATCGGCTTGAGCTTGATTTCGCCCGCCTTCCTGACGTCTTTGGGGTCAATAAATTGAACTTTTGGCATTTTTATAAATATTGTAATGTTATCAGAACTGGAAAATTGTTTCTTTGATGATTTCGCTTACGGTGGGGTGCGGGAACACTATTTCCTGCACGTCCTGTATGCGCAGTTGGGCTTCGATGAGTGCGCAGGCGCCCCAAATCATTTCGGAGCAGGCACCGCCCACGATGTGGACGCCCAGAATTTCGCCGTATTTTTTCCCCGCGATGACCTTGCAGAAGCCGTCTTTGTTTTCATTTTCGGCGATGAAGCGTCCGGCGTAGGCCAACGGCAGTTTGCGGACGACCACGTCGAGACCTTTGGCTTTGGCGGCCGATTCGGTGAGGCCGACGCCTGCGATTTCGGGATGTGTATAAACCACGCCGGGGATGGCGTCGTAGCGCATCAGGTCTTTACGTCCGAGTATGTGGTTGACGGCGACTTCCGCTTCGCGGCTGGCGGTATGTGCCAGCAGGGAGAAGCCGGTGATGTCGCCTGCGGCATAGACATTCAGAACATTGGTGCGGCAATGGCTGTCGATTTTCACGCCGCGCGGGGTAAAGTCCACGCCGATGTTCTCCAGTCCCAGACCGGCAACATTGGGGCGGCGTCCAACCGACAGCAATACCTGCTCGCCCGTAACCGACTGACTTTTACCGTCTTTCTCGAACACCACTTCGCGTCCGTTCAGTTTGGTAACTTTGGCATTGAGGAAGTAATCAACGCCGCGTTTGGTAAATTCCGAGCGCACGAAAGCGGCGATTTCCTCGTCGATGCCGGTGAGGATTTCGGGCAGCATTTCAATTACGGTAACTTTTGTGCCCATAGCGTTGAAGAAGTCGGCAAATTCGGTGCCGATAACGCCGCCGCCGATGATGACAAGGCTTTTAGGGAGTGTCTGTAATTGGAGGATTTCGCGGTTGGTAACGATTTGTGCGGGGTCTAATCCGGGAATAGGGGGCACGGCGGCTTCCGAGCCGGAGCAGACGAGCAGGCGTGTGGCCTGATAGTCCTTGCCATCAGCGCTGATGGTGATGACCTCGCCGCGCTTTTCGCGGATAACAGCCTCTGCCATAACCACTTCGGCTTTGGCATGTTTCATTTTTGCACCGACGCCAGCCACGAGCTTGCGCACCACCTTATCCTTGCGTTTCATGATTTTGCCGAAGTCGGCGGATACGGAGCCGATTTCGACGCCATAGTTTGCGGCTTCGTGGGCATATTCCAGCACCTTTGCCGAGTTAAGCAGGGTTTTGGTGGGGATGCAGCCCTCGTTGAGGCATACGCCGCCGAGAGCGCGTTTGTCGAAGATGAGCACTTTCAGCCCTTTGGCTCCGGCGCGTTCTGCGGCTACATAGCCTGCCGGCCCGCCGCCTATAATTGCTAAATCAAACATAATTTCGTTATTTTATTGTATTACACTTCCAGCGTTTCGATTTCGGTGGCAATCTGTTTGAGGAAGCGGGTTGCTTCGCCGCCGTCGAGCGCCTGGTGGTTGTAAGTGAGCGACAGTCCGAGCATCGGCACGAATCCGTAGATTCCATCGCCGAGGTCTTTGGGACGGGGGATGATGGTACACACGCCCAGAATAGCCGACTGGGGCAGGTTGATGACCGGAGTGAACACTTCCACGCCGTAGTTGCCGAGGTTTGATACGGTGAAGCTGGCGGCTTCGGGCTTCAGCAGTTCGGGGTCGATGCTGCCTTTGCGGCATTGCAGCGCCACTGACTGTAGCTGTGAGGAAAGCCCCTCTATCGACAGGTCGTCGGCGTTTTTCACTGTCGGCACCATCAGTCCGCGGTCGGTGTCAACGGCCAATCCGAGATGTACTTTTTTGAACCACCGCATGCTGTCGCCGATGAAGTGGGTGTTTACCTGCGGGAATTTCTTCAGGGCGCGGATTACGGCGAGACATACGAGGTCGTTAATGGTAACGTTCTGGGATATGTCGCCGGCGTCGAGCTTCTTTTTGAACTGTTTGCGCAGGGCCATTATTCTGCGGGCGTCGGCGCTGAGGTGGTGAGTCAGCTGTGCCGAGTTTTGCAGGGATTGGTGCATTGATTTTGCGATGAGCTTGCGGATGTTGCTCAGTTTTTTGACCTCGAAGTCGTCGCCATAGACAGGGTTAAAGATAATGAGGTCAGCGGCGCCGGTACGTCCGCCGATAGCGGTAGTATCGGGGGCGGGCATGAGGCCTTCTGTGCGGGCTTTTTCGGCAGCTAACGGGGTGAGGCGGGCGTTTTGGGCGGCGGCTTCAATGTCGCGGGCGATGATTCGTCCTTGCGGGCCGGAGCCTTGCAGTTGCTGGTATGCTACGCCGAGGGACTGGGCTTCTGCCCGTGCGCGGGGCGATATTTTCAGCTCGCCGGCTGGGGCCGATTGCGTTGCCTGTGCGGGTGTCGGGGCAGCGGGTTGTGCGGCTACGACCGCCGGAGTTGGGGCGGATGCTGCAGCCGGAGCCACAGTAGCTGGGGATGCTGCAGCACCGGGGCGAAATTCTTCGACGCTTTCACCTTTGGCGCCGATGACGGCCACGTTGACCAGCACGGGCACTTCGTCGCCTTCATCGAAGAAAATGGCCAGCAATTCGCCATCCGTTTTGGCCTCTTCTTCAAAGGAAGCCTTGTCTGTTTCGTAGGAGAACAGGACGTCGCCAACTTTCACGACGTCGCCAACTTTCTTGCGCCATTCTCCCATAATACACGTTTCAACCGATTGCCCCTGTTTGGGCATGATTACCGGAATTGCCATATTTTATACTGTATTTTATATGTTATGATTTCCAACTTGTTAATACAACTTGGATTCAACGAACCCAAATTCCGGCTGCAAAATTACACATTAACTTGTATATACAAGTTAAAAGAGGCGAGAAAAAATTCAATATTAATCATTCGTAAAATCGCAGGTCTGAATATGAAGAATGGTGCAGGAATGGCGCCTGCTACTGTGATGCGCCACTTACGCCGTCGGCGCTACCGGTAACGGCAGAATGGGCGCGGCGGAGGGCTTCGAGGAAGGCGCGGGAGGTAATGGTGGAGGCAGAGATAGCGTCGATGTCGCCACCATCTTTACGGACTGTCAGGTTGCTTTCTTCCGGATTGCGGCCAACTACACACTGTTCGACGCGGGTGGAATCCATAAACCATTCCGCCATTTTGGACCCAAGTCCCGGCGTTTCTTTATGTTCAAGCACACGGTAGCCGGTAATCACTCCTTCAGCATTGAAGCCTACGATGATGCGGATGAGGCCACCGAAGCCGTTCTTGGAATAAGTGTTTATGGCCATGCCGACTTTCTTCCTGTCCGAATCGTAGGCATTGAACACTTCTACGCTGTCGCTGTCGCCCGTTTTAGCGTACCATGGTTCACTAAGTTCTTTAAACGGCGGCAAAATCGCACTGATGGCCACGTTCTGTTCGTTGATTTTGGACAGACGGATAGGTTCTTTGGTTATTTCCTGTACGAATCCCAATATTATTGCTGACAGGAATGTTACGAAGAACAGTGTCAGCGTCATGCTTGCAAAAGTTGATTTTTTTCCTGCCATTATTTTTTTTCTCCGAATCGTTTTGGTTTCACATAAGTATTGATGAGCGGGGTGAATCCGTTCATTATCAGTATTGCAAAAGATATTCCTTCGGGATATGCGCCGAAATTGCGTATCAATACGGTGATTATGCCGATACCAACGCCGAAGAGCAGTTGCCCGCGGTGGCTCATAGGCGATGTAACCATGTCAGTAGCCATAAATATTGCGCCCAGCATTGCCCCGCCGGTGAGGATGTGGAACAGCGGGTCGGCGAATCGTACGGGGTTACATTCCCAGAGGATTCCCTGGAAGATAAATATTGTGCCGAGTACGAACACGGGGATGTGCCATGTAATTACTTTTCGGATGAGCAGATATGCGAATCCGAGCAGAAGCAGGGCGGCGGAAATCTCGCCCAGCGAACCGCCGGTTTGTCCGGTAAGCAGGTTGAGGTGCGACGGCAAATCCGGCATCAGTTCGCTCAATGCTTTGCCGCGGTGCAGTCCTTCTTTGAGCAGTCCCAGCGGAGTGGCTGAGGTTGCAGCGTCAATGTCTGCTGTATGTGGCGACGGCCAAGTTGTCATGGCTACCGGAAACGAAATCAGCAGAAATACGCGCCCTACTAAGGCGGGGTTGAAAGGGTTGTTGCCCAGCCCGCCGAAAGAGACTTTAGCCACGCCGATAGCGATAACGGCGGCGATGACGAGCATCCACCACGGCAGCGATGATGGAACATTGAAGGCCAGCAGCAGGCCCGTTAATGCCGCCGAGCCATCAGACACGGTGGGGTGCTGCCGCAGAATGAATCGTTGCAACAGATATTCCACCGCCACACATGAGGCCACCGCCACGGCCGCAACCCGCAGCGCATCGAGGCCAAACACCGCCACAGACCAGGCCAACGCAGGCAACAGCGCGATTATGACGCGATACATTATTTTGTTCACTGAATCGCCGGTATGCACGTGCGGCGAGGGGGATATTGTCAGTAAGTTACTCATAGTCAGTTATTTTTTGCGATTACGGATGATGCTGCCCACAGTGGCCTTACCCAACCTGATATAGTCGAGCAGCGGACGAGCGGCAGGGCATGTAAAGCTGCATGAACCGCACTCTATACAGTCCATAATATTTTCATTTTCGGCGCGTTCCCAGAGTTGTTTTTCGGATACGGCAGTCAGCAGGTATGGTTCGAGCGACATGGGGCAGGCTTCGACGCACCGTGCACAGCGGATGCAGTTTAGCGTCTGAGGGCGGGTGGATTCGTCCGCATCGAGCAGCAAAATTCCCGAAGTGCCTTTGGTAACGGGCATCTCTGCCGAGGCAATAGCGCGTCCCATCATGGGGCCTCCACAGACGATTTTGCCTGTATTGGAGGGCATGCCTCCGGCGGCAACAATCAGCGCGGACAAGGGGGTGCCGATGCGAGTGCGGAAGTTCGACGGCTGTGCCAGCGATTTGCCTGTTACGGTTACTATCCGCTCAATTAGCGGCTTGTTCTTCTGCACAGCCTCATAAACGGCAAATGCTGTGCCGACGTTGCTCACCACTGCGCCGACGGCTATCGGTAAGGCGCCCGATGGCACTTCGCGTCCGGTAACTGCTTTGATGAGTTGCTTCTCTCCGCCCTGCGGGTATTTCACTTTCAGCGGGACTATTTCAATGCCGTCGGTTGCTGCTTTTCGCATGGCTGCGATGGCGTCGGGTTTGTTGTTTTCGATTCCCACAGCCGCTTTGGTTACCCCCAAAGCACACATCAGCAGGCGGATTCCCACGACTGTTTCGCGGCTTTTTTCCAGCATCAGCCGGTGGTCGGCAGTGAGATATGGCTCACATTCCACTCCATTAATCAGCAGGATTTCGGCTTTGCTGTTCGGCGGGGGGGCGAGTTTCACGTGTGTAGGGAAGGTGGCGCCCCCCATTCCAACTATGCCGGCATTACTGATTTTGGCGATGATAGCAGGGCCGTCGATGTTGAAATCGGATATGAGTGTGTCGGTGCGGTCGATGTCTTCTTCCCATTCGTCGCCCTCAACGTCGATGAATATGCCGGGCTTGGGGTAGCCGGAGCTGTCGGGCGCCGCATCGAGTTTGCTGACCACGCCTGATACGGAGGAGTGGATGCCGGCGGATACGAATCCTGCAGGCTGTCCTATTTTGGAGCCGACTTTTACGCGGTCGCCCTTTTTGACCGTTGGGGTAGCCGGGGCGCCGATGTGCTGTCCCAGGGGGATGAATACGCTTGTCGGAAGCGCAGCCGTTTCTATGGCGCGGGCAGCCGATAACTTGTTCTCCGGCGGATGAACGCCTCCTTTGGTGAATGTCTTTAACACGGCGGTAATATTATATGGTATCGGTTACGGTTTCAGCTGTTTTTTCCGGTGTGGTGGCCGCATCGGATACTGCGACTTTACGTGGCGGGAAGTTAAGTTCGCGGATAGAGTTGGTGGAACATTCGGTAACGCATTTCCGACATAATTTACATTTATCGGAATCGATATATGCGAGGAAGTTTTCCACAGTAATTGCTTCGTGGGGGCATGCTTTGAGGCATTTTGAGCAGCCGATGCAGGCCACATTGCAGGCTTTCCGTGCTGTGGCGCCCTTGTCGGAATTTCGGCAGGCCACATATATTTTGCGGTTTTTAGGGGCTTTTTTACGCAGTTCTATCAGGCGTTTCGGGCAGGCTTTCACGCAGGCTCCGCAGGCGGTGCAGGCGTCGTCGTCAACTTCGGGCAGGCCTGTATCGGGATTGATGCTTATAGCGTTAAACAGGCAGGCGGTTACGCAGTCGCCATGTCCGAGGCAGCCATACTGGCAAGCCGTGTCGCCCCCGTATAATGCTGCTTCAATGGCACAAGAGGCGGCGCCGTCGTAGCGGTTGGTACGCGGTCGCGCTGTGCAGGAACCGTTGCATCGTACTACCGCCACACGCGGGCTGGCAGTCGCTGCTTTCACGCCGAGAATGTCGGCTATCTGCGACATCACAGCATTGCCGCCTACCGGACATTGCAGGGTGGACAAGTCGCCCTTCTTTACGCATGTTTCCGCAAAAGCGCGGCATCCGGCGCAGCCACAGCCGCCGCAGTTGGCGCCCGGCAACACCCCTTCAACCGCATCAATGCGCGGGTCTTCATATACCTTAAACTTCTGCGCCACAAAATACAGAATTACTGCGCACAATACCCCTATAGCGCTTAAGGCCGCTACCGTATATATAAAGCCGTCAATATTGAACGACTTAGCGTCGCCATCCTGCGCGTACAGCGACGCACAAGTTCCAAATGTCAGTATCAAAGCTGTCAATCGCTTCATTCCTGTCGTGTTTTTCTAAATATTGGCTGCAAAGATAGCTATTTTTTATAACCGAAAATCACTGCGCAAAAAAAATATGACAAAACGCGCATTAAGGCAGCACGGGAACAGCTGTATATATCTGGTTTGGAATTAATATGTCAGGATGGTTGAGAATGAACTGTTCCATCTTTCGCTGTTTTTATAATTCGTTATTGAAGTAACCGGAATTGCAGGCACATACAGTTTACTCGTGGCGGATATGCCATAGAATGTGTTTATGCCGAGCTGTGGCGGGTCATTCTTTGGACAATAAACCATTACTAACTTACTGCATCCGTAAAATGCCCTGTCGCCTATGCTGGCTATCTGATTCGGCAGTTCCATCACCTCTATCTTGGGACAGTTTCTGAAAGCATCGCTGCCGATGGAGTGTACGCTATTGGGAATGGCCACAAACACTAATTCCGGCAAGTCTCTAAAGGCATTACTCCCTATAGCAGTGACGCCATCGCTGATAGTAAGTCGTCTTATGCTTGATTTTAGCGATTCCCATGGCATAGGTAGCGTACAATTGGGAATAACTCCGGTTGTAATAATACCTGTTATATTCAGGGTCTCGTTATTAAGCGTCCATTTAAAAAAGTCGTTACCAAATATGCCGCCTATCGAAACATAGATGTTCATAGTGTGGTCTGCGCGAATCTGGGAGAATGTATATGTATAGCCTGTTGTGTTACGGGCTGTAGGAATGTTTACCCCGTCAATAATTACCGAATCAATGATATGGTCAGTAGGACTGCTGAACGATACCGTATAGGTTTTGCTCTCGCCATAGCTTACTATTGTTTCGCCCTGCGCGTTGCCGCCGGAGGATAGCGTTAGCGTAGCGCCATAACCATATACACTGGCTATAATTGAGAATTTATTCACATGAAAGCTGACTGTGATGATGTGGCTGGCCGTGATGTTTGTGAGTGTCAGGGTGCCTGTATTGGCCGCTTCTGTGTTGGCAATGCCATCCACTAATACCTGATTTATTACATATCCCTCGTTGGGAGTGATGGTATATTGCTTGCTGTCGCCGTGATAAACAGTTGTAGCGCCGTTCGGGGATATGCTGCCGCCTGTGCCGTTCACGGAGGCGGTAAGCGTGTATTGCAGTCTGGCGAAGCTGACCACAAGAGAGTGGTTTTCGGTTACATTGGAGAATGTATATATTCCGGTGCTCACCGCCTGTTCGTTGTTTACCCCGTCAACCAATACCTTCGCTATGGTGTAGCCATTCGCGGCAGAGAAGGAGAAGGTCTGCGACAGCCCGCTTTCCACCGACAGCGTTCCTCCGGGCGAGATGGTACCTCCATTGCCCTCTACGGTTGCCGTAATCGTAAATACCTGCCGGAAGCTGGCCACTATGGTGTGATTGCTCACCACCTCGTCAAATGTATATGAGCCGGAGCTGACCGCGAGCGCATTATTTACGCCGTCGATGAGCACCTGGTCGATGATGTATCCCGCGTCAGGAGTGACAGTATATTTCTGTTTGCCGCCGATGCGTACTTCCGTAATTCCGTCAGGTGATATGCTCCCGCCAACACCGCTGACCGCCGCTGTAACAGTGGCCATATTGACGTTACATGTTACCGGAACCATAAATTCGGTTGTGGTATTTACCACTGTAATATTTACGCTACCGATATTGGAGGATTTTGTCAGGCTGGCATCGTTGACGGTAATGGTAACAGTTACAGGCGTACTGTTTACGGTTCCGGAAGCAGGTTCTATTGAAATCCAGTCATTCGACGGCGTTATCTGGTATTGTACTGCCCCCGTGCCTTCGTTGGTCAGCGTTAATGTCTTTTGCACGTCATCGGCTGAATAAGTGAGATATGACGGGACTATTGTCAGCTTTTTGATGGGTTTCATATATGAGGTTCCTGTAGGGATACTGATTGCTCCGGAAACGCTCACTTCAAGATATAAATCTTCGTACCCTGTTTTGGAGAACTTCAGCTGGTATTCGCCGACACTCAGCCCCCCGAAAGAATAGATGCCGTTATCGCCCGAAGCGCGGGTCTGTAAAGTGCGGTTATTTTCCACGTAAATAAGCTCCACGGTAACATCAGAGAGGCCTTCAGAGGTCTCCGCATCAAGAATCGTGCCCTGAATTGTTCCGCCGGAATCTTTCTCGATGGAACAGCCACACAGCATAGTCAACTGCCCTGCAATGACCGCCAAGACAAACAATATCCTGCGTGTGACAGAAATAAAACTTCCTCCTGCTTTCGTATCCATGTCTTACAACTTGTTTGTTCTTTATGTAAAATGAAATTCAATACAAAGATACAACTTTTTATTTAAAAGATGTACCGATTAATCATAAAAAAAGGTAAAAACTTAATTTTCCTTTGATAATCGCCGGAAACGATGTATCTTTGCGCCGTAAAATTAAGAAAAAGCAAAGATGCGTAAATTAATTCTTGTCATTTGGATGCTCGGCGGGGCGCTATTGGCGACGGCTGAGAAAATTACTCTCGAAGATGTGGTTATTAAGGGGACGTTCGCGCAAGCTGGTGTGTCCGGGTTCCGCTCCATGAACGACGGGTTGCATTATACCATTCTCGAAGGCGGCGCACGGATTGTGCAGTACAGCTATAAAACAGGTCAACAAACGGCGGTGCTGTTTGATTTGGCCAGCGTGGAGAACGCCCCGATAAAGGGATTCTCTGCCTACACATTCAGCGATGACGAGCAAAAAATATTGCTCACCACCGCCATACAACCAATCTATCGCCGCTCATTTACCGCCGAATATTATGTGTGGACCGCCAAGACCAAAGAGCTTGCACCGCTCTCGGCGAAAGGTGCCCAACAGGTGGCCACCTTTTCGCCCGACGGCGACCGCATAGCTTTTGTCCGTAATAACAACCTGTATATCAAGAGCTTAAAGTTCGGCACGGAAAGTCAGGTTACAAATGACGGGCGTTTTAATGAAGTCATCAATGGAATCCCTGATTGGGTATATGAGGAGGAATTTTCGTATAACAA
This sequence comes from Bacteroidales bacterium, assembly GCA_031272965.1. Taxonomy (GTDB): domain Bacteria; phylum Bacteroidota; class Bacteroidia; order Bacteroidales; family Prolixibacteraceae; genus JAISSS01. The sequence continues at coordinate 13,617 of JAISSS010000013.1, forward strand.
AGCATTTGCATGGTCGCCTGATTCGCGGTTCCTCGCATTTACCCGCTTCGACGAGAGCGCCGTAAAAGAGTTCTCCATGAGCATGTTCGGCGGGCAGGCGCCATTTTTGGCAGAGAATGAGCTGTATCCGTCGCTTTACACTTTCAAGTATCCGAAAGCCGGCGAGAAGAACTCCTCCGTATCGGTGCGGGTGTATGATGTAACGGCACGTACAACCGTCAATGTGGACATGGGGGCAGATTCGGACATCTATGTGCCGCGCCTGAAGTGGAAAGATGCCGCAGAGCTGGGCGTATTCCGCATGAACCGTCGGCAGAACCAGCTCGACGTATTAATGGCAAACCCGTTCACCGGCGATACGCGCCTGTTTTTCACCGAAAAAAATGAGCGCTATGTTGATGAAAAATTCCTCGACGATTTCAATTTTATCCCTGAAACTCAATATATTACCGTTATCAGTGAGCGTAACGGATATTCCCATCTCTACCTGTATAACAGGCAGGGATTGTTGGTAAAACAGCTCACTGACGGGCAATTTGACGTTACCGCTTTCTATGGCTATAATCCGGCCACAAAGATGTTTTATTATCAGGCGGCCAAAGAATCGCCGCTGCGCCGTGAGGTCTATTTTGTATCGCTTGACGGCAAGAAGCAGGGCAGGCTGTCATCCCGTGAAGGCACCACCCGTGTGGAGTTCAGCGCCGGATTCAAGTATTATCTCTGCTATTTCACAAATCATGAGACGCCTTTGCAGGTGGAACTGTTCGGCGCTGACGGCAAATTAGTCCGCATTCTGGAAGATAACAGCCGACTGCAGGAAAAGCTTGCAGCCTGCAATATTTCACGGAAAGAGTTTTTCACTTTTACAAATGCCGAAGGCACTCTGCTGAACGGCTATATGCTGAAGCCGACAGATTTTGACCCGTCGCGCCGCTATCCGGTGGTGATGGTTCAATACAGCGGGCCAAATTCGCAGGAGGTCAGCGATACGTGGAGCATAGGCTGGGAGCATTATCTCGCTCAGGAAGGATTTATTATTGCCTGTGTTGACCCGCGTGGTACGGCAGCACGTGGCGAGGAGTTCCGCAAAACAACCTACCTGCGACTGGGGGCGGTAGAATCGGACGACCAGATTGCCGCCGCCAGACATATTGCCACACTGCCTTACGTGGATAAAGCCAACATCGCAATATGGGGCTGGAGTTTCGGCGGATTCATGACCCTGATGAGCATGACCAAAGGCGGAGACGTGTTTAAGGCCGGAATTGCTGTTGCGCCTCTTACCCATCACAAGTTCTATGACACCGTCTATACCGAGCGCTATATGCGTACCCCGCGAGAAAACCCCGACGGCTACAGGGAATGTACCCCGTTTAACTATGCCGCGGGGCTGAAAGGCCGCCTGCTCATTATTCACGGTTCGGCAGACGACAATGTACATCTGCAAAATACTGTGGAAATGGCCGAGGCTTTTGTGCAGGCCGACGTCCCCTTTGAAATGGCGGTCTATACCAACCGCAATCATGGAATCTATGGCGGCGCCACGCGGTTGCACCTCTACAAAAAAATGACCCGCTTCTTTATGGAAAACCTGAAGTAGCCTGAAAACACTGATGCAATGGACCATCTGAAAGAACTGCTGAAACAGGGCGCTACATTAGTTGACGTCAGGAAGCCGGAAGAGTTCGCCGCAGGACATGCGCCTGTCGCTGTAAATATCCCGTTAGACACGCTGGACGAGGAGTTGCTCAAATGGAATAAAGAACATACGTTCATTATAGTATGTCATACCGGAACCCGTAGCCGGATAGCATGTAAAGTGCTGCTGAATGCCGGATTTACAGCCGTATATGATGGCGGCATCTGGGAGAATTTCAAATAATTCCGGCTATGGATACGCGGGCAATCGCGCTGTATGACCTCGACACTTTTTTCGTGTCGGTAGAGCGGCTGTTCGATTCGCGGCTGAACGGCAAGCCGGTGCTGGTTGGCGGAACATCGCCCCGCAGCGTGGTGGCCGGATGCAGCTATGAAGCCCGGAAGTTCGGCGTCCACTCGGCAATGCCCATGCAAACCGCCCGCCGTTTATGCCCCGAAGCAATCATACTGCGCGGAGACATGAACAAATATTCAAAATATTCACATATTGTTACCGACATTATTAAAGAGCAAGCGCCGCTGTTCGAGAAGGCCTCCATCGATGAACACTACATCGATATTTCCGGCCTCGACACGTTTTATAACTCATGGAAATGGGCACAGAACTTGCGGGCAAAAATTATCGGGGAAACAGGACTGCCGATTTCTTTCGGGCTGTCGGTCAATAAGTGTGTCGCCAAAATCGCAGCGGGCGAGGCTAAGCCAAATGGTCAAAAATATGTCCCTGCCGAACAGGTACACGACTTTCTCGCCCCGTTACCCGTCCGTAAAATCCCGCTTATCGGCCCCAAATGCTGCCAAACGCTTAATGCAATGGGTATCAATACTGTCGGCGAGCTGGCTGCGGTGCGCCCGTCCATATTGACCGCCCGATTCGGCAAGGTCGGCATGGAAATCTTCCAACGCGCCAACGGAATCGACCCGCGTCCGGTGGTACCGTATTATGACGAAAAATCGGTCAGCACTGAATGTACTTTCGGCGAGGATGTCAGCGACAGCGCTTTTATAGCCCATACTTTAGCCACAATGACCGAAAAGTTGGCCTTCCGGTTACGCAAGGATAATAAATCGGCATCTGTTGTCGCCGTAAAAATCCGCTATGCCGACTTCTCAACCCACACGCTTCAGCAGACCACTGCCTATACTGCTTTCGACCATATATTATTGGACGTTGTCCGCAGTCTGTTCAGAAAGCTCTATGACCGCCGACAGCGCATACGGCTGCTTGGCATACGCTTTGGCGGACTGGTTGCAGGAATCTATTCGCAGCCTGAACTGTTCGGCAACGACAGCAGGCGGGCAAAGCTGTATTCTTCCCTCGACGACATCCGCAATCGCTACGGGATGGGCGCCGTAGGCCGCGCCTCCGCAATCGGAGACCCGCCCGACTATGAAAATGGAGAGGCGGAGTAATTCATCCGCATAACATACCGGTTAGCGCTGTTGTGATTGGATAATGGCGCTCATAACGACGAGATATTATTGTCGTGACGTTTGATTTTAATACGATTTCGGCACACTGCGGGCAGAATCGTGCATCGTATCAGAAGAAATAGCCGAATCCGAGGCGGGCATGTCGGCATTTTTCGTCAGCAAAAAGATAATCGGCAGTGATGCTTATGTGGTCGAGAATACGGAATCCTGCACGGGGCATGAGAGTAAATTTGCGGAAGTCCCATGCAAAAGAGTATGCCCCGTAGCCAATACCGATGAACGGCCGTATGTCATGCCCTATATTCACGGAATAGTCGGCCACCAGCATTGCACGTCGCACATAATCCACATCGAACAAGCCATGCTCGGCGGCGTCGCGCTTGGGAATTGCACTTTGTCCGACGAGTATGCCAAAATCGAGCGCTACCGGCCGGATATGATAGCGGTATTCCATAGCAATCGACAGACCGGGACCTGCCGTATTAAAATTGAACCCTTTGGCGCCCAACGACATGCCAAGATTGATTATCTCAATGTCTGACCGCTGAAAGGTCTTGTCCTGTGCCTGCATGACGCCACAGAACAGTCCGAATAAACAAAACAATACTGCCTTTTTCATAATTGTAGATTATTTGTCCGCTGCAAATATAGCATTTTTATCCGCAGAGAGCGTCATATTGAGTAGTCTAACAGCTTTTTTATAGCCGCATCAGTTTTGGCGAAGTTGAAGGAGGCGATAATTTCGTCCATGCGGGCGGTGATTTCCGGCAAGCACAAGTTGCCAAGGCTCCCCTCGTGAGTATAAGCGATGACGCGGGACGGCTCGTATTCTCCGGTCTGAATCTTCTCTCCGATTTGGCGGTAAGCGTCACGGAAGGGGACGCCCTGCATGACTAAGCGGTTGACGTCTTCCACGCTAAAGGCATATTTATACTTGTCGTCGTCCATGATGTCGGGGGTGATTTTGATTTCCGACAGGGCGAAGGTGGCGATATTTATGCAACTTTTCAGCTCGTCGAAGGCGGGTATAAACACTTCCTTTATGAGTTGCATGTCGCGGAAATAGCCGGACGGCAGGTTGTTGACGAGCAGGGTTATGTCGGCGGGCAAGGCCTGTATGCGGTTGCAGTGCCCCCGCAGCAGCTCAAAAACGTCGGGGTTCTTTTTATGGGGCATGATGCTGGAGCCTGTAGTCAGTTCGTCGGGCAGTTTTACGAATCCGAAGTTCTGGCTCATAAACAGGCACACGTCGAAGGCCAACCGAGAGAGAGTGGCGGCGATGGAGGCGAGGGCGAAGCTGACGGTTTTCTCCATTTTTCCGCGTCCCATTTGGGCATACACCACGTTATAATTCATCTTCTCGAAGCCGAGCAGTTCCGTAGTGAGGCGGCGGTTCAGAGGGAAAGAGGAGCCGTATCCTGCCGCCGAGCCCAGCGGGTTCTGGTTGGCGATGCGGTAGGCAGCCTGCAGTAGCAGGAAGTCGTCGGTAAGGCTTTCGGCATAAGCGCCAAACCACAGTCCGAATGATGAGGGCATAGCCACTTGCAGATGCGTATAGCCGGGCATGAGGAAGTCGCCATAGCGGGCGGCCTGCCGAATCAGCACGTCGAAGAGTTCGCGGCCTGCCGTCACCACATCGGCAATAGCATCGCGGGTGAACAGCTTCAAATCAAGCAATACCTGGTCGTTGCGCGAGCGTCCGCTGTGGATTTTCTTGCCGATACTGCCGAGCTGGCGGGTGAGCAGCGCTTCCACCTGCGAATGGACGTCTTCCACCCCTTCCTCAATGAGGAACTCGCCGCGCTCTGCGGTGCGGTATATCTCTTTCAGGCGGCCAAGAAGCTGCCGCAGTTCTTCTCTTGTGAGCAGCTCGATAGATTCCAGCATGATAGCATGAGCCATATTGCCCAGCACATCGGCAGTGGCTAAATAGCTGTCCATTTCGCGGTCTTTACCCACCGTAAACCGCTCTATAAGTTCGTTCACCGAATAACCTTTTTCCCAAAGTTTCATCTGCAGAAATTCTAAAATCGGCGCAAAGATACGGAAAATTGTTGAATTTGGCAGTTACCTGACTGCTTAAATGATTAAAGCCGGAATGTTCACACGATTTTCCGTCCGTGAAATTCGCTGGCGGCGGGAATAAGGCGGCGTATTTGTGGCAGGTTGTCATCGGTAACGTTTCCTGCGACCACAATTTGGATACGTCCGGCCGCATAGTTGATTAAATTGCACAAATGTTCACTTCCTTCGCGGGCAGTGGCTTTGCCGCCGGATGTGAGAATACGGTTGACGCCAAGGCTGACAAGCGTTTCGAGGCCTGAGTTCATGTCTGTGAGCAGGTCGAAAGCCTTATGAAATGTAACCTGCATAGGGCGGGCACATTTCACCAGCATCTTGACAAGGGGTATGTCAATGCAGCCCGCGGATGTCAGCGCCCCGAAGACCACACCTGAAATGCCGACATGCCGACATGCCTCGATATCGGTCTTCATAATTTCTATTTCGTCGGGAGCATAGACGAAATCGCCGCCACGGGGCCGTATCATCACAAAAGTGGGGATGCTGATGGCGTCCACGCACCGGCGGATTGTCCCAAACGAGGGAGTAACGCCGCCCACATCGAGGTTTTCGCACAGCTCAAGCCGGTTAGCGCCCGCCTGCCATGCTGCAACGGCGTCCCTGAAATTGCCGACACATGCCTCTCTGAGCATCATACCTTATTTAAAAGGTATGTTTTGAAGTCCGCAAAGTCGCGGCTCATGGGGACAGTGCGTTTCTCGCCATTCATGAATGCCCGCAGCTTTTCGGGAACAGTTACGGCGCCCTTCCCCACAATGCCGTCCATTGTTTCGAGGAACTTCGCAGGATGCGCAGTTTCAAGGAACACGCCGGTGGCCTTGTGAGCATTCAAATAGTCGGTAATGGCAGCGTATGCTGTTGCGCCATGCGGGTCGGCTATATAGCCGGTCTGTTCGTACAGCTGTCTGACAGTTTCACGGATTTGGGCGTCACTGTAACGTGCGCCATGGATAATAGCACTGACAGCTTTGTAAGAGTGGTCATACAGCTCAAGGATACGGGCGAAATTGCTGGGGGCGCCCACGTCCATAGCGTTGGCAATAGTGGCTATTGATGAGCACGGTTCATAGATGCCGGTCTGTAAATACTTGTAAACCACATCGTTAGCATTATTAGCAGCGATAAAGCGGCTTATTGGCAGTCCCATTTTTGCGGCAAAAAGCCCGGCGGTGAGGTTGCCGAAGTTGCCGCTGGGAACCGAGATGACGAGGGCGTTCTCATCGCCGCGTTCCCGCACACGTGCGTATGCGTTGAAATAGTAGAATGTCTGCGGCAGGAACCGCGCCACATTGATGGAATTGGCGGAGGTGAGCGTCATGGCTTCCCGCAGCTCGCCGTCGAGGAAGGCCGCTTTTACCAAGCGCTGACAGTCATCGAAGACGCCGTCAACTTCCACCGCGGTGATATTCCGGCCCAATGTGGTGAACTGCTTTTCCTGAATATCGCTGACAAGGCCTTTAGGATAGAGCACATAGACGTGTATTCCGGGGACGCCGAGGAATCCGTTGGCTACCGCGCTGCCCGTGTCGCCGGAGGTGGCGACTAAGACGTTGACCGTGCGGTCGCTGTGCCCCAGGAAATAGGCCAGCAGCCGTGCCATGAAGCGTCCGCCGACGTCTTTGAAGGCCAGCGTCGGCCCGTGAAACAGTTCGAGCGCATAGACGCCATTGCGCACCGGCGCTATCGGGCAATCAAAGTTGACCGCCTCATACACGAGGTGCTCCAGGTCGGCGGCAGGAACATCATCGCCAAAGAACTGCTGCGCCACTGCCAGCGCAATCTGTTGGAACGGCAATTCTGGCAAACGGCGGAAGAACTCCGCCGCGAATGGTCTTATACTGCGTGGCATAAATAGCCCGTTATCGCCTGCAATTCCCTGTAATACAGCCTGTTTCAACGAGACATCAGGCACTGAATGGTTAGTACTGTAATATTGCATACTAATATCGTAAAGAACTGACAAAGATACGCAGATATTGAACAGCCGCCCGCAGTTACCTGCTTTTTTGCCACAATTTCGACAACTGTTTACATAAATTTAACCTGTAATAACACAGAGGCGTCAATAGACGCAAAGAAGCGGGCTTTTTTTCCTTTAAATTCACAAAAGGTCATAAAAATCGGCCCAAGCAGTACGAACAGTTAAAAAAAAAAACACTTTAGGTGTCGTTTCCGTGCAAAAACAAAAAAAACATCCGCAAAATGGCTATCGTATTCAAAAAATTACTACCTTTGCAGCCGAAAAGTCTGAATTTTAATTTGTTAGGAACTAAATATAAAAATTTAAAAGATGACAAAAGCTGAAATTATCAACGTAGTTAGTAAGAGCATCGGCCTTGAGAAGGTCACGGTGCAGAGGACAATTGAAGCCTTTATGGAGACGGTAAAGGAATCCGTCGAGAAGGGGGACAATGTGTATCTGCGTGGGTTCGGGAGTTTCATCGTGAAGAAGCGGGCGGCAAAATCAGCCCGTAACATATCGAAGAACACAACGATTACCATACCGGAGCATTACGCGCCTATATTTAAGGCCGCCAAATCATTTGTTGCCCGAGTTAAGTCTAACCTCAAATAAGAAAAGAACATGCCCAGCGGAAAGAAGAGAAAACGCCACAAGATGTCCACGCACAAGCGGAAGAAACGTCTTCGCAAGAACCGGCACAAGAAGAAGAAATAGTCGCCGGATTATTTACAGGGTTCAGGCCTGTGGCGCAGTGCGTACAGGTCTGCCCGTCGTTGCGGGCGCAGCGGCGTCCGCGTAAACAATAGTTCAACTTAAATAAACGTAGTGAGTAGTGATTTAATCATTGATGTTACTCCCTCGGAAGTTGTAATTGCATTACTGGAAGACCGACGTTTAGTCGAATTGACACGGGAAAAACAGGGGTCGAAGTTTGCGGTAGGCGATATTTATTTCGCCAGGGTTCGGAAAATTATGCCGAGCCTGAACGCCGCGTTCATCGATGTCGGATATGAGAAAGACGCATTCCTGCATTACCTTGACATGGGGCCACAATTCTCCACCTTAAATAAGGTTACGAACATGGCCATTTCGTCAAAGAACCGTATTTCTTCGCTGTCGAAAATCCAGTCTGAACCCGACATTAACAAGACGGGGAAGATTGGAGATTTACTTAAGGTAGGACAGAACATATTGGTGCAAATCGCCAAGGAGCCTATATCAACCAAAGGCCCGCGGTTGACCTCCGAGCTGTCTGTCGCCGGAAGAAATTTAGTATTGATGCCCTTCAGCGAGCGCGTAAGCGTTTCCCAGAAAATCAGCCCGCCGGAAGAAAAGCACCGGCTGAAGAAGCTGATACAGAGCATCAGACCGAAGAAATACGGGGTCATTGTCCGCACCGTCTCCACAGGAAAGCGCGTGGCGGAATTAGACCAGGAGCTCAAAAAATTAGTAGCCAAGTTCGAGACCATATTTCAGAAGCTCAAAAAAGCTACAGCCCCTGTACTGCTTGTCGGAGAGATAAACCGGACCACCGCCCTGCTGCGGGATATATACAGTCCCGACTTTAACAGCATCATCGTCAACGATGCGGAAGTGGCCGACGAGATTGCAGAATATATCGAATCTATAATCCCCGAAAAGAAAAAAACAGTCAAGTATTACAAAGGCGGTCAGCCGATTTTTGAACACTTCGGTGTGGACCGGCAGATAAAGTCGTCATTCGGCAAAACAGTGTCCTTTAAGAACGGCGCCTACCTCATTATTGAGCATACCGAAGCCTTCCACGTCATCGACGTGAACAGCGGCAACCGCTCAAAGGCCGGCGTTGACCAGGAAACCAATGCGCTGGAGGTAAACCTCGCAGCGGCAGAAGAGATTGCACGACAACTGAGGTTGAGAGACATGGGGGGCATTATCGTAATCGACTTTATTGATATGCACTTCTCAGAGAACCGCCAAAAGGTCTATGAGAAGATGAGAACGATGATGGCTGCCGACCGCACCAAGCACAACATCTTACAACTCAGTAAGTTCTGCCTGATGCAAATCACCCGCCAACGGGTGAGGCCGGAAGAACATATCGAAACGTCCGAAATTTGCCCCACCTGTCACGGAACGGGTATCGTTTCACCCTCCATCCTGTTCGCAGACGAGCTGGACGTGAAGGTTAATTACATCTTTAAAGACTTGTGTAAGAAGAAGTTAACCCTAAAAGTCCACCCGTTTATTGCCGCTTACCTGCAAATCGGGATTCTGTCCCGCCGCAGAAAGTGGATAATAAAACATCTGCATCCCCTTCACATTGAAGGCGTCAGTTCCTATGGTCTTCTCGAATGTCATTTTTTCGACGAGAACATGGAAGAAATTATTTTGTAAGGATTATTTGTTCATGACGGGCTGCCCGAAAAAGGCAGCCTTTTTTTACTTGTTTTATAAATACTGCTATCGAAAATGACAGACCATACCGATACTCTCAAAGAGATGGCGCGACTGATAGACATCCTCGACGAGTTGCGCCAGAAATGCCCGTGGGACAGAGAACAGAGCCTGGAATCGCTCCGCAAGCTCACGGTCGAAGAAACTTATGAGCTGAGCGAAGCCATAATACAGGGCGACATGCCGGAAGTCCGCAAGGAGCTCGGCGACCTGTTGCTGCACATCGTCTTCTACGCCAAAATCGCTGCCGAGCAACAGGCGTTCACCCTGAAAGAGGTCATCACCAGCCTCAACGACAAACTGATTTACCGGCATCCCCACGTGTTCGGGACAGTGATTGCTGAAGACGCGCAAAAAGTGTGCGAGAACTGGGAATCCCTGAAACTCAGGGAAAAAGACCGCAAAAAAAAGACCGTCCTCGAAGGTGTGCCAAATTCGCTGCCCCCATTAGTGAAGGCCTTCCGGATACAGGAAAAGGTCAGCGCCGTGGGATTCGACTGGGACCGGCGCGAACAGGTGTGGGACAAGGTCGCCGAAGAGGTCGCCGAACTGCGGCACGAGGTGACCGCCGCCCACCGCGACAAGGCCGAAGCGGAATTTGGAGACGTGCTGTTTGCCTTAGTCAACGCCGCCCGCCTCTACGGAATAGACCCCGAAGCAGCCCTCGAACGTACCAACATCAAATTTATGAACCGCTTTAACTACCTCGAAAGCCAGACCATGAAAAAAGGCATGGATTTAAAGAAGATGAGTCTGCCGGAGATGGACAGGTATTGGGAAGAGGCCAAAAAGTTTGAGAAAAATTAACATTGGATTGTTGATAACGTTTTTTTTTGGATAATGATTATTTTTTTTTCTATCTTTGCAGCCGGAAATGAAAAAGGTTTATCGTTGAAAAATGTTTTGATGAAATAAATGAAAAAGAGTTGAGATAAAAATCATATCAGCATGAGAATTACGAAAATCTGTCTGAAGAACTTCAAGCGGTTTACCGACCTCACGATAGCTCATCTTCCTGCCAGGACGCGGTTGGTGTTGCTTACCGGGGCAAATGGGGCAGGTAAGTCGTCGCTGTTTGACGCATTCGGTTTTTGCATGGAAATGACACGGCAAGCGACCGACCGGAATACTGACGAGTGGAACGGGTATTACCGGAAAGATAAGGCTGTAGCCCCCTCTATCAGCATAGAATTTGGCAAGGGACACGGGATGTTGCTGTATGACGGTATGGTCTTTCTCAAGCCGGATGCGGCCGCAACCGAGTTCTACCTGCGGACAGGGTTCCGACAAATATCGCGCCTGACCGCCGCCGCAGACATCGCCCCTGCATCCACGACTTTCTTCACCGACATGGATTCTCAGTTCGACTATGATATTCAGAAAATTACGGGGCTCATCATTAATGACGTGTTCCGTTCAAACCAGCCCGCCGAAAGAATCATCGAGACATATATTACCCCGATAAATAATGCCTTTAAACGGATATTCGGAGAGGAGAACAGCCATTGTCTGCAATTGCTGACCATGATACCCCCGCTGTCGGGGCAACCCGCTCGCATATTCTTCCGCAAAGGGACTACCGAATTTCATTATGACTGCCTCAGCCTCGGCGAAAAAGAGATATTTAACATACTGCTGAACCTGCTCACACATGGCCGCACGTATGCCGATACGCTCTTCGCCATTGACGACCTCGATTTGCACATCGACGCATCCATCCGCTTCAACTTCCTCAAAGAGATTACGGAATACTGGATTCCCGACAATTCGCAGCTGTGGGTAGCCGCCCATTCCGCCGAGTTCGCCGAATATGCCCGCCAAAACGAGCAGGCCGTTATCATTAACTTCGCGAACTTGGACTTCGACAAGCCGCAAATACTGATGCCCGAACCAAAAGACAATCCGGACATCTGCGAAGTCGCCGTCAGCCGCAGCTTCCTGCTTACGCTGTTCAAAAATATGGACGTCTATTATGTGAACGAAAAAGACAAGGCCTACTTCGCCTCCGCCGAGCTCTCCAATGCGGTGTTCATCCCGGACCCCAAGCGGGACAACATCTATGAGAAAGCCATTTCAGACGACGGAATACTCGGCATCATTGACCGCGAATTTCTCACCGACGACGATACTGTACAGCTGCGTAAAAACTTCCCCCAACTGTATATCCTCGATTATTACAGCATCGAGAACTACCTGTATCATCCCGACAATATGGAAGAATACCATTTTGAACACGGGTTAATTTTCGACAGGGATTCATATATACGGCGGCTAACCGAAGCGAAGAATCAGATGAAAGACAGTTTTTTGCCGGTTCTAGGGCTGAAGCGCACGGAATATCCGTTCTTTGACAAGCCGGAATTTGCGGGAACACCTCTGCAAAACCGCTTCCGAAACAAACGGGAGAATGAAGAGCAGGCCGCCACTCTCGCCCGAAATATCAGCAGCGACGACTTTGAGACATTCTACAAACTACTGCCGATGAAGCTCTACGTTACACAACTGCCCGAAAGAAACAATATTTCAACTGCCGAACTCGCCCGCACACGCTGGTTCAAATCAAAAATGGAACTGCTGCTGTTCGGATAGATATTGTTAAACGATTTAACGCATTAATGCAGCCTGTTCAGCAGTTGTTCCAATGAATATTCGTCCTGTAGCAGCACTTGGCGGGGTTTGCCTCCTTCGGACGGGCCAACGATACCGGCTTTTTCCATCTGGTCCATGATACGTCCGGCGCGGTTGTAGCCGATAGAGAACTTCCGTTGAATCATTGAAGTCGAGCCTTGCTGTGTGGCTACCACGAGGCGGGCGCACTGGTCGAACATTGCATCGATATTTTGCATGTCCACATCACTGAGGCCACCGTCGCCGTCGGGGACATATTCTGGCAGCAGGAAGGCGTCCATGTAGCCCTGCTGGTCAGCAATAAAGGCACAGATACGTTCTATTTCGGGGGTTTCCACCAAGGCACACTGCAGGCGGGTGATAGTGTTGCTCTGCGACACGAGCATGTCGCCCTTGCCGATGAGCTGGTGAGCGCCCGACTGGTCTAAGATGGTCTTGGAATCGATACCCTGCGCCACCTTAAAAGCTATACGGGCGGGGAAATTGGCCTTTATGACGCCTGTAATGACGTTCACGGACGGACGCTGTGTGGCAATAACCATGTGTATTCCCACGGCACGGGCTAATTGGGCGATGCGGGCTATGGGCAGCTCTATTTCCTTGCCCGCCTGCATGATGAGGTCGGCAAACTCGTCAATAATCACCACAATATAGGGCATGTAGTGATGTCCCTTTTCGGGATTGAGCCGCCGCGCAATAAACTTACCGTTATATTCCTTCACATTGCGGACATGCGCTTTCTTGAGAAGGTCATAACGATGGTCCATTTCCACACACAGCGAATTGAGCGTATTTTTAACCTTGTCAACATCGGTAACTATCGGTTCTTCCTCGTCCGGCAGTTTGGCAAGGAAGTGCTTCTCGATGACCGAATACAGGCTAAGTTCCACTTTTTTAGGGTCAACCATGACGAATTTCAACTCTGCGGGGTGCTTCTTGTAGAGCAGCGACGTTATCAGGGCATTAAGTCCCACCGATTTTCCCTGACCTGTTGCACCGGCCACCAATATGTGGGGCATTTTGGCGAGGTCTAAGAGGAATGTCTCGTTGGATATGGTCTTCCCCAACACTATTGGCAGTTCGCTCTTCTCGTCTTCCTGGAATTTTTTGGAGGCGATAATGGAGCGCATCGACACTATTTGGGGGTGGCTGTTCGGCACCTCAATACCGATAGTTCCCTGCCCCGGCATGGGGGCGATGATACGGATTCCCAGCGCGGCGAGGCTCAGGGCGATGTCGTCTTCAAGGCTTTTAATTTTTGAGATACGTATTCCCGGCGCCGGAACTATCTCATAGAGCGTGATAGTTGGCCCGATAGTGGCGCGGATTTTCACGATTTCTATCTTGAAATTGCGCAGCGCCTCCACGATGCGGTTCTTGTTGGAAATGAGTTCTTCGTTACTCACATTGGCTTCGGGCGACTGGTGGTTGTCCAAAAGCTCAAGTGAAGGGAACTTGTAGGTTGACAGGTCGAGGCGGGGGTCATAAGGTTCAAGCGTGGTTTCGGGCAGGAAGTTGTCGTCGTCCCGGTCAACATCGTCAGGGACATCCTCGTCGAGGATTGTCGGTTCTTCCTGCATCGGT
>JAISSS010000074.1 GCA_031272965.1 Bacteroidales bacterium
AGTCTGAAACGATTATTGGCAGTCTTTACCGTGCTGTCTGTGTGGACATGCCAGCAGGATTTTAATTGGGACAATTCCAATTCTTCGGCGTTGCGGCAAATAACCCTCGACCCCGTTACCGCACGAGAGTGGTTTGAAAGCAACCGCCCCGACGAGCTTATCGTGGCCCAGCGTGGCATACTCATGGAGGTGCGCCCCGACTGGAACACCGCTAAATAGTGCGTTCTATCGGAACCAGATTATAGCGAGAATTGAAACCAATCAATATATACCGGACCATGAAGCCATGCAAAAAAGGAACCCGCTAATGCGCCCATATCGATGAAAAATACCCTTACCATATCTCTGCTATTCTGCCTCGCGCTGTCCGGCATTGCACAGCCGATAGAAATGCCGCTAAAGCTGCATTATTGTGCCACGAAGGTATAGATGATGTAACCTTTTTGGGGATTTGGGGCGTTCCGGTCGGCGTTAAAGAGGGTTTTTGTGGCCGCGCGGCGGGCATATTCGCTCAGCAGCGGGTCGGATGCGGGTGCTGTGCGTACTTCGGCGCGTGTAACCCGGCCATCGGTGGCCACCCATATATCGACGGTTACCTTACCGCCGCCGCGGGCCAAATAGACCGGTATTGGCAGTTTACGGTGGTAGCGGGGCGGATTGTCGAGTTCGTAATGGATGTTGCTCTCGCCGGAATAGACGGTATTGCTTATATCTTCGGGTTTTTTGCCGTCGGTAACGTCTTCGGGCATTGGGGTGTCGTCAATTTGGGGTGTTTTTTTGGACAGCTGTTTATTGACGTCCGCCACGAGGCGTTCTGCATCGGCCACTTCCTTTCTGTAGTCGTCGTCGAGCATGCGGTCGCGCTGCATGGAATTTTGTTCTTTCGTTAAGGCATCGTTAACTGCTCGATTACTGACGGCAGGCGCAGTATTGGGGGCCTGTTCCGGTGGAAGGGGGCGCTCTTTCTGCGGTTCCGGTTCTTTTGCGGGCGGCTCCGGCACACTTTCGTCCGGCAGTTCCACCGCAATATATTCTTCGGCAGGGGCGGCATCCGGGGCCATGCCTGACACTAACATCAGCCCCAACAATATGATGTGGAAGGTCAGCGTTCCCATCACGCCATAGATGTTATTTCGATATATATTTGTTAACTTCGACATAAATTCAGCGCAAAGATAAAAACAATGTGAATAATTTTTGCTTTTTTTGCAGGACATTTTCGAGAATGACAATGAAAAGGCTTTGATATGAAATTTACGGTTACGTTAGTTTTCCTGATTATTAGCTGTACACTGTACGGTCAGGGTACTGATACAGTGCAGGCGGTTACGGCTACAAGTCAGGGTACGTCCGACAGATTTTCGGGGCGGGACAGGCTGACCTCTCTGCTGTTTCGTGCGCCGGGCGATAACGCGGCCGCTTTCGACCTACACAGGGCATTGCTGGGGCGGTATCGGGGGCGGCAAATCGCGTCCGTAAAGATTATGTCGCTTGATGTGTTCGGTCCCACCTTTCAGGATACGGCACGGCGGGCGCGGTCGAAAGCCGAAATTCTGGCCAACCGTGTACATACTCAGACCTCGCTTCGTGCAATTCGAAGAAATATGCTGATTCATCTCGGCGATACAGTGGATGTCGAAAAAATAATGGACAATGAGCGTATCATACGTTCATTACCTTATATAAGAGACGCCATTTTTATGCTGACGCCAAATGCCCTCGACACTGCGCGTGTGGACATGACCGTCATGACCAAAGATGTGTTCTCTTTCGGTATCGGGCTACGCTTTGGCGGAATAAAGAACGGGAACTTTGAAGTGTATAATCACAACATGTGGGGAATAGGCCATCAGCTGTCGGCAGAAGCTGTGGGACATGTGGAGAAGAAGCCCAATCTTGGGTTTCAGGCGTCATACGGAATAAAGAATATTGCCCATAATATCATTGACGCCCATCTGTCGTATTTCAATACGTACCGGCAGTCAGGGATTATTGCCGTAACCGACAAGGAATTTCTTCGAATGAGTACGCGCTGGGGCGGCGGGCTGAGCTATACCCGCCTCAAACGCATCAACTATTTAGTGGGATATAACGATATGACCTTAGATTCTGTTCAGCTCAATTTCGGTGTTATTGATGCGTGGGCGGGCTATGCGTTGCTGCGTAATGAGACGTTTCCGCATCTCAGCAGGGCCTCGCTGCTGACAGCGGGTAATGTGCAGTTAGTGTTCAGCGGGCGGTACTGTCAGACCGATTTTTACAGTCGTATTCCCGACAGTAGGCCGTATTTGCCGTATTTTGCCGATTCAAAGCTGATGCTGGGCAGTGTCAGCCTGTCGCGGCGCACCTATTCCGGCGACACTTATGTATATGGCTTCGGTGCCACGGAAGACGTGCCCCACGGGTTTCTGCACGAATGTGTAGTCGGGTATGACCACAACGAGCGGGGCGACCGGTGGTATTCGCATCTGTACATGTCAACCGGCAACCTGCTGGGCGAGCGGCATGCCTATTGGTATGCTTCGGGCGGCATAGGCGGCTTTTACAGAGATGGCAGCGTGGAACAGGGCATTATTGACCTGCGTACCAGCGTCATCAGCCACATCTATCCGTCTCACAAATTTCTGGCCCGCTTCTACGGCAATGTACAGTATTTAGTCGGCATCAACCGCTTCCCTGCGGAGAAGCTGTTCCTGCGCAATGACGACACGGGCATTCGCGGGTTCCGAAGTCGGGAAGCCAATGGCGCCCAGCGGTTGACCCTGAAGACCGAAAGCGTATTCTTCCATCGCAAGCCCCTGCTGGGGTTTACTGTCGCCTTCTACGTTTTCACGGATGTGGGCTTCATCGCTCCGGAACGCCGCCTGATTTTCAGGGGCGATTTTTATAGCGGCTTAGGCGGGGGCATCCGTGTGCGCAACGAGAACCTCGTGCTCAGAACCATCTTTCTGCGGATAGCATACTTCCCCAATCCGCCGTCTGATTTCCGCAGCATCGGGTTTATGCTTACCGAGCGCAATCCCAACAGCTTTTACGGATTCCAGCCGCGCAAGCCTAACCCGCTGCCTTTCTGGTAGGAAACGTCCGCCCCTTATTCCTCGTCGTATTCGTCTTCGCGCCCGTTATCCTCGTCCCAATGTTGCTTGTCGCGACTGACGGCCGGCTGTTCGGTTAAAATATATTCGACACAATCCGAAAATGTGTCTAAAATGTTAACCAAATCTTCCCTGTACAGAAAAATTTTGTGCTTGTCGTAAAAAACGGTGCCATCGGCGCGGGTACGACGCTTGCTTTCGGTAAATGTAAGGTAATACTCGTCAGTGCGCGTGGCTTTGATGTCAAAGAAATATGTCCGGCTACCGGCTTTAACCACTCTGGAATCTATCTCCCGTCCGTATTCCTGATTGTCGGAATACTCTTCTCTTTTGTCTTCTCTCTTAGTAATTAACATACTGATATTCTGTTGTCTAATTATTAGTCATGTACTTTTCAATATTCAAAAATAACAGTTTTTCCAATACGAATGGAAAAAAATCCAAAATATGTGGATATTCAAGTTTTAGTTCTTAATAACCTTTATCAAGAATACAAGGCAGAGTCACATCACGACAGGTAGCACTTAGTTTGTGCGGTCATTTTTTTATATTTAATGTTATAATTTCATGCGGTTTTATAGAGAGGGTGAGTTTGCCGTTTTTGAGGGCTGTTTTTGAAGCGCCGTCCGTAACAGCGAGCGGTAACTCAATAAGATTGAGACGGGTAACTGTTTTGTTGCCGAGCGTGGGCATTGAAAGAGTTACGTCGGTAGCCTTGCCTTCGGTTTCTATCAGGCGGACAATCAGCCCGGAGCCGTCTTCAGACTGTTTCATGCCGCTGATTTCCACGTTGTTGGCGGAGAGAGCATATAGCGACGCCTCTTCGGGGCGCGTGGCATGGCTTTTACCGATAGCCATAGAGGGCGGTTCGGCGGCAAAAACAGGAATGTTAAAGTCTTCGCCCTCTGTTGCGACGCCGTTAGTCCAGTCGCCTTCGTGCGGATAGATAGCATAGTGGACGATGAACTTGCCGAGATTGGGATAGATGTCGGGGTCTCCGGCGGCTCGGAAAAGCGTCAGACGCAGCTCGCCGTTATGTACTGAGTGTCCGTATTTTGTGCGGTTAAACATGGCTATACCGCGCTGTCCGTCGGTTACGTCGAGCCATTTTTGCGCCGGGACTTCTTGACCGTCGTTCTTCTCCGGTACAACGCCGTAAATCGCTGATTGCGACGACTGGCTAAGTGTTATCGGCTGACCGTTCACGAAGCCGTCTATCGGGCGCTCAACCACGTCGAAAGGTGTTTGGCAAAACAGGCGCGGCTTGTCGAGCGTTAGCGGGAAAATTGCCCGCAACATAGGCGATTCATGCTGATAATCACCTGTTTCAAGCCAGTGCGCTTCCATCTCGTACTCAATGCGGGGATACGACTTATAGATTATTGTGCGTACAATAAATTTCGACTTGCCCCACCGTTTCGTCGTTTCAATGCAAGCACGGAGAGGTCCCTCTTCAACAATACGGACGTTGGAAATGTCGGTAACATCCTCTACCACAGCGATTCTGTCGAGCATCCATGATTTCATCTTGCCACTGCGCTCTTCGAGATACATTCGCAGTTTGTTAAGTTCCTGACCCTTACGCACATATTCATAACCGCTGTGCTTTTCCGTAAGGCTGGAAATATCGCCTGTTCGCATATTCACTTTTATTGTAAAATAGTCAGTATCAAATACTTTGAAGAACGAGCTACCCGCAACTTCGTCTTTTGAAGCGAGGGGTGTATTATCGGCGGCGGGCTTGGAGAGGTCGATGTAGAACGTTTTGTAGCCTCCGGCGGGGATGTCGTCGGCGATAAAGCGTACTTTCGACAAGTATCCGGGGGGCGTCAGCTTCGACCATACAATCTGGGCGGTGTAAGTTTTGCCCGCGCCGTCCTGAACGAAAGCCGTCGGTAGCTGACCGGCAGCGCTCTTTCTGATGTTTTGCGCATCGTAAGGATTACCCCACGACGAAGGCTTGATGGTGGCAGGCGGTTTATGTGTATAAACTTCCGCCTCTACAATGGACTGATGCTGACGGGGTTGCAGGTTGAACGCTACTACGGGCTGACCTTTACCTTCCTGAAAGCGTATCTCGTCGGCTATACGGCGGAAAGCTCTGTCGCGCAGGTCGTTTGCCTTCCACAGCACGTCCATGTAACGGGCATTGGCTTCTCTGTTTGCCTCATAGATAGCCGAGCCGGGCAAGATGTCATGAAACTGGTTGAACGTTATCGTTTTCCACAGTTCGCGGAACTCGTCTGCCGGATATTTATCGCCTGCAAGCCAGCGCAGCGAATTAAAGACTTCGCTGGTATAGAGCGCTCTTTCGCAGTTGCGATTGCCTTCTTTGGTATCGGCGACGGTGGTGTAGCAGCCTTCGCAGATGAACTGCATCTCGCCCTGATGTGTGGGACGTCCATCCATCTCGCCCGCCAAACGGCAAAAGAACGTTTCGGCAGAGGTGAATTTAATAGCCGGATGGTCGTCGCGGGCGTCCAACTGATGAACTTTCTCGATATTAGCGCGTGAAGGTCCGCCTCCGTGGTCGCCCTGCCCTGTAACCTGCATTATGCGGTGCTTGTCTTTTGCGTAGCGGGCAAGGTCTTTACGAAGATTATCGTTTATATCGCCGTTGTAAGTGTCATTGGCATAACACAATACGCGCGAACCGTCGGAGCCTTCCCACCAGAACGAGCCGAGATAGGGCTTGCAGCGGTGAAAATAGAAGTAGTCGCAGCCCGACAGTTTCAGGATTTGCGGCAGCTGGGATACATGTCCGAAATTATCCGGCAGCCACCCTACCCTCGCCATGCGTCCGAAATGCTGGCGAAAATAGCGCTGTCCGAGCAGGAATGAGCGCACAATAGCCTCGCCGGACGCAAGGTTGCCGTCGCCTTCCGTCCACTCGCCGCCAACCGGCTCTAACCTGCCTTCACGCACGTATTTCTTTACTAACGCAAACAGTTCGGGGTCGGCTTTCTCGACGAAATCATAGATGGCAGCCTGACTTTGTACCATGCGGTAGTCAGGATATTCCTGCATGAAAGCGACCGCCTGACGCAGGTTGTCCTGCGCCATCTTGCGTGTTTCCTGTGTAGTCCACAGCCAGTTCATGTCCATGTGGGAATGACCGACCACGTGTATAGTATCTGCCTTTGCCGCAGGCTTTTCCTGCGCTACGCATATTCCGGACGTCAGCATAACTGTACATAGCGGAAATAAAAATCTGGAAAAATTTATCATTTGTATAATTAATTATTACTTAACTGCGGGTTGAAACCCGCACTTTTAACCTATTTCTCTCTTACGCAGTTCGAAAGTGGCGTCAATCATTGCACGGAAGCCTTCTTCGCTCATGTAGTCGGGGATGGAGTTGCCGGAGCCGAGACCGTAGCCCTGTGTCATTGAGCGGAAGCGGGCACCTTC
>JAISSS010000019.1 GCA_031272965.1 Bacteroidales bacterium
ACAAGTTTCAACGCTCCGACATTGAGCCTTTTACTCTGGGGGCCACTTATGGGACTACTGAATTTGACGACCGAATTGGTATATTGTTTAAAATTGAATACCGGTATCACATCAAAAAAGTTCCCTTGAATTTAGGGGTACAAATTGTACAGGCCGCATTGCAAGATTCATACTCAATACATATCGCTGAGCCTGCGAACAGAGTCTCGAATATGACCATCATTACCGATTATAATTTTCATCGGCAGCAGAAGGTCAACCCTTTTGTCGGGCTTGGATTTGGTCCATACTGGAGCGAATTTATACATGGTTTTCCTGACCCCTATTTTGGGGTAATGCCGCGTGTCGGCGTGAGGCTGTTCAATCATATAAACTTAGTGCTGGAATACAATTTCCTGCGGGCCAATGACAGCCATTTCCGCTTTAGCGCGGGGTTCTATTTCTGATAACAATCAGGGGCATGCTGTTTCTGCGGGGCGAGAGATTTTTGCATACCGCTGACCTCGCCGATGCTGCTTTTTGGCAAATAAAAAAGCGGAGTTGTTACTGAAAAACAACTCCGCTAAAAATAATGAATAATAATGAAAATAACACAAAGTTTTCTTGGGAATCAGGCCTTTGCGGTAGGTGTTCCGAAACCCATTGGCGGCATCATGGGGTCATTATTGCCGCCGCCATGCATAGCTATCTGGCCATGTGTTTTTTCGTATTTTTTCACGTTATCATCGAGGGCGAGCAGCAGGCGTTTGGCGTGTTCCGGCGCGAGTATTATGCGCGACTTTACTGCGGCTTTCGGCATTCCGGGCATGATGTGCACGAAGTCGAGCACAAATTCCGAGCCTGAATGGGTTATAATTGCCATGTTGGCATATACCCCCTGTGCTATTTCGCTGGTGAGCTCGATGTCGAGGTGATTGTTTTTCTTCGGGTCTTCCATCAGTCGAACCTTTTTTGTTTGGAGTCGAGCAGTTTGTCGTATTCCTCTTTGGATCCCACCACAAGGTTTTTGTATTCTTTGAGGCCGGTTCCGGCGGGGATAAGGTGTCCGCAGATGACGTTTTCTTTGAGGCCGTCGAGGAAGTCTGTTTTGCCCTGTATAGCGGCTTCGTTGAGCACTTTGGTAGTTTCCTGGAACGAGGCGGCAGACAGCCAGCTGCGGGTCTGAAGTGCGGCGCGGGTGATGCCCTGCAATACCTGGCTTGATGTTGCGGGGACGGTGTCGCGGGCTTCGACCAGTTCTTTGTCTTTGCGGCGCAGCATGGAGTTCTCGTCGCGCAGGCGGCGGGCGGAGATAATCTGGCCGGCTCTAAGCTCTACCGAATCGCCGGGTTTCAGGATAAATTTCTTGCCGTAGATGAAGTCGTTTTCGTGCAGGAATTCGCTCTTATCGACCACCTGTTTTTCGAGGAAGCGGGTATCGCCCGGGTCGTTAATTTCCACTTTACGCATCATCTGGCGGATGATAACTTCGAAGTGTTTGTCGTTGATTTTCACCCCTTGCATACGATAGACGTCCTGCACCTCGTTGAGGATATATTCCTGTACGGCTGTGGGGCCTTTGATGGCGAGGATGTCGGCGGGGGTAATTGCGCCGTCCGACAGGGGTGTTCCCGCTTTGATGTAGTCGTTGTCCTGCACGAGGATTTGTTTGGACAGTGAGACGAGGTATTTTTTCTCTGTTCCTGCGCGGGGTGTTACTTTGATTTCGCGGTTTCCGCGTTTGATGGCGCCCAGCGATACTTCGCCGTCCACTTCGGAGACTACGGCGGGGTTTGAGGGGTTACGGGCTTCGAAGAGTTCGGTTACGCGGGGCAGGCCGCCGGTGATGTCGCCGGCTTTACCGGAAGCCCGCGGGATTTTCACGAGTACGTCGCCGGCGTTCACCTCGTCGCCTTCGTTTACGGAGACGTGGCCGCCTACCGGCAGGTTATAGGTGCGCAGTACTTCGCCTTTGCCGTCCACTATGCGCAGGGAGGGGTTGCGGGTCTTGTCGCGGGTCTCGATGATTACTTTTTCGGCGAAGCCGGTCTGCTCATCGGCTTCCTCACGGAAGGTTACATTTTCGATGAGGTTTTCAAACGAGACTTTGCCATAATATTCGGTGATGATGACGCCGTTCCACGGGTCCCATTCGCAGAGTTTCTGGCCTTTGGCAATCTTGTCGCCCGGCTGTACATACAGTTTTGAGCCGTAGGGTATTGCGTGTACCGACAGCTGTATTTTGGTGTTGCGGTCGAGGATGCGCAGTTCTGCCATACGGCCGGTAACTACGTTGACTTTCTGGTCGTTTTCGGTGGTCTCTACTTGCTTGAGCTCGTCAAATTCGGCGATACCGTCGTATTTTGATTCTATCATCGACTGGGCCGAGATGTTTCCGGCAATACCGCCGACGTGGAAGGTTCGCAGGGTGAGCTGGGTTCCCGGTTCGCCGATGGATTGGGCGGCGATAACGCCGACGGCTTCGCCGCGTCGGGCGAGGTTTCCGGTGGCGAGGTTTCGTCCGTAGCATTTTGCACATACGCCAATTTTGGCCTCACAGGTCAATACAGAGCGTATTTCCACGCTTTCGATAGGCGAATCGTCAATCTTACGGACCACTTCTTCGTCGATGAGCTCGCCTTCGTTGACGATAATTTCGCCGGTCAGCGGGTGATATACGTCATGTACGGCGGTGCGTCCGAGTATTCGGTCGGCCAGTGACGATACGGTATCTTCGTTGCTCTTCACGGCGGTGGCTACCAGGCCGCGCAGGGTACCGCAGTCCTCGTCAGAGATGATGACGTCTTGAGCCACATCCACCAGACGGCGGGTGAGGTATCCTGCGTCAGCGGTTTTCAGAGCGGTGTCTGCCAGACCTTTACGGGCGCCGTGTGTGGAGATGAAGTATTCGAGTACGGAGAGGCCTTCTTTGAAGTTGGCTAAGATGGGGTTCTCGATGATTTGAGCGCCGACAGCCCCTGATTTCTGGGGTTTAGCCATCAGGCCACGCATGCCGCACAGTTGGCGGATTTGTTCTTTGGAACCGCGCGCCCCCGAATCGAGCATCATATATACGGAGTTGAACCCTTGCTTGTCGTGGCTAAGGGTGTCCATAACCGACCTGGTGAGGCGGGTATTGGCGTGTGTCCAGGTGTCGATGACCTGGTTATAGCGTTCGTTGTTTGTGATGAATCCCATGCCGTAGTTGTTGAGGATTTCTTCGATTCCGGCATAGCCTTCTTCGAGGATGTCCTTTTTATCGGCGGGGATAACCACGTCGCTCAGGTTGAACGACAGGCCGCCGCGGTATGCCATTTTGTAACCGAGGTTCTTGATGTCGTCGAGGAACTGGACGGTTATGGCGTTTCCGGCGCGTTTAAAGATTTCGGAGATGATGTCGCGCAACGACTTCTTGGTCAGCAGTTCGTTGATGAAGCCGGTGCGTTTTGGGACGACCTGATTAAAGAGTACGCGGCCTACGGTCGTTTCGACAATATGTTTAAAGTAGTCGCCTTCTTCGTCGATGTCCTGCACTTTTACCCGGACGATGGCGTGCATATCGACCTTTCCTTCGTTGTAGGCGATAATCACTTCTTCGGGGGAATAGAAGGTCATTTTCTCGCCGCGGGCGCCGGGTCTGGCCTTTGTCATATAATAGAGGCCGAGTACCATGTCCTGTGAGGGGACGGTAATCGGGGCGCCGTTGGCGGGGTTCAGCAGGTTCTGGGAGGCGAGCATGAGCAGTTGTGCTTCCAGAATTGCGGCGTGTCCCAGCGGCACGTGTACGGCCATCTGGTCGCCGTCGAAGTCGGCGTTGAAGCCGGTACATACTAAGGGGTGTAGCTGGATAGCTTTTCCTTCGATGAGCACGGGCTGGAAGGCCTGTATTGAGAGGCGGTGCAGGGTAGGGGCGCGGTTCAGCAGTACCGGATGCCCTTTGAGCACGTTCTCAAGGATGTCCCAAACGACGGGGTCTTTGCGGTCGACGATTTTCTTGGCCGATTTTACGGTCTTCACGATGCCACGCTCTATCAGCTTCCGGATTACGAAAGGTTTGTAGAGTTCGGCGGCCATTCCTTTTGGCAGGCCACATTCGTGGAGTTTGAGGGTCGGGCCGACCACGATAACCGAGCGGGCGGAATAGTCCACGCGCTTACCGAGCAGGTTCTGGCGGAAGCGGCCCTGTTTTCCTTTGAGGCTGTCGGAGAGCGACTTTAGCGGGCGGTTATTTTCGGTCTTCACGGCATTCGACTTCCGGGAGTTGTCGAAGAGGGAATCCACGGATTCCTGCAGCATACGTTTCTCGTTGCGCAGGATAACTTCGGGTGCCTTGATTTCGATGAGGCGTTTGAGGCGGTTATTGCGGATAATAACTCTCCGGTAGAGGTCGTTGAGGTCGGATGTTGCGAACCGGCCGCCGTCTAAGGGCACTAATGGCCGCAGGTCGGGCGGAATTACCGGGACGACCTTGACAATCATCCATTCGGGTTTGTTAATGTTCTTGCTGGCTTTGAAGGCTTCCACTACTTGCAGGCGTTTCAGCGCTTCGCTTTTGCGCTGCTGTGAGCTCTCTGAATTGGCTTTAGCGCGCAAATCAGCAGACAATATTTCTAAGTCGATGCGGGTGAGCAGCATCAGCAGGGCTTCTGCGCCCATCATGGCGATGAACTTGTTGGGGTCGTTGTCTTCGAGGAACTGGTTGTCTTTGGGCAGGGATTCGACGATGTCCACATATTCTTCTTCGGTAAGGAAGTCGAGGTCTTTGACGCCGTCGGCGGCTTTGATGCCGGCCTGCACCACGATATACTTCTCATAATAGACGATACTGTCGAGCTTCTTTGTGGGCAGTCCGAGCAGGTATCCTATCTTGTTGGGCAGTGATTTGAAGTACCAGATATGGGCTACCGGCACCACGAGGCTGATATGGCCCATTCTTTCGCGGCGCACCTTTTTTTCGGTAACTTCCACACCGCAGCGGTCGCACACGATATTTTTATAGCGTATGCGTTTATATTTTCCGCAATGACATTCATAGTCTTTTACCGGGCCGAAGATTCGCTCGCAGAAGAGGCCGTCGCGTTCGGGCTTGTAGGTGCGGTAGTTGATGGTCTCCGGTTTCAGCACTTCGCCGTGCGAATTGTTGAGCACTTCTTCGGGCGAAGCCAGACTTATGCCTATTTTGGCAAAACTGGTCTTAACTTTTGTTATATCTTTTCTGAAAGTCATGATGACTGCTTATTTTTCCTGTTACAAAGAATGTTAGTCGAGCGTAACGCTGAGGCCTAAGCCGCGGAGTTCGTGCAGCAGCACGTTGAGGGATTCGGGCAGGCCGGGTTGTGGCATGGGTTCGCCTTTCACGATAGCCTCGTATGCCTTAGCGCGTCCCACTACGTCGTCCGATTTTACGGTGAGGATTTCCTGCAGGATGTGCGATGCGCCGAAGGCTTCGAGCGCCCACACTTCCATTTCGCCGAAGCGTTGGCCGCCGAACTGGGCTTTACCGCCGAGCGGCTGCTGGGTGATGAGTGAATAGGGGCCGATAGAGCGGGCATGCATCTTGTCTTCGACCATGTGGCCGAGCTTGAGCATGTAGATTACGCCCACTGTTGCGGGCTGGTCAAAAGGCTCGCCGGTCTCGCCGTCATAGAGTGTGGTGCGGCCGTAGGCGGGAACGCCGGCCTTGTCGGTATATTCGGTAACCTGTTCGAGTGAGGCGCCGTCGAATATGGGGGTTGCAAACTTGAGGCCCAGTTCCTGGCCGGCCCAGCCGAGCACGGTCTCGTAGATTTGCCCCAGGTTCATGCGCGAGGGTACGCCCAGCGGGTTCAGTACTATGTCAACCGGTGTTCCGTCAGCGAGGAATGGCATGTCCTCGTCGCGCACGATACGCGACACGATGCCCTTGTTGCCGTGGCGGCCGGCCATCTTGTCGCCGATTTGCAGCTTGCGTTTTTTCGCGATATATACTTTTGCTAATTGCAGGATGCCGGTAGGCAGCTCGTCGCCGATGGTAATATTGTAGCGCTTGCGGCGGGCGACGGCATCAATTTCCTTATATTTTGCAATATAGTTCAAAATGAGCCGCGAAATCAGCTCGTTTCTGTCAGCGTCGGTGGTCCATTTTCCTGGATTTATTACCATGTAGTCGATTCCGGCGATAACTTCGGGGGTGAATTTGGCGCCTTTAGGCACGACCTCGCCACCGAAATAATCCTTGATAGCATGAGCGCTGACCTTCCCGTTGAGCAGCGTAAAGAGCTTGTCTTCCAGGCGTCGGCGCAGATTGACAGTGTCGCGTTCGAAGTCCTCGTCTATTTTATCGAGCGTGGGTTTGGTGGCGTTCTTGCCGCGTTTTTCGGCTTTGACGACCTTTGAGAACATCTTCTTGTCGATGACTATTCCGTTGAGGGAGGCGGTGGCTTTGAGGGAGGCGTCTTTCACATCGCCGGCCTTGTCGCCGAATATGGCGCGCAGCAGCTTTTCTTCGGGGGACGGGTCTGATTCGCCTTTCGGGGTGATTTTTCCGATGAGTATGTCGCCGGGTTTTACGGTGGCGCCAATCATTACCAGGCCGTTGTCGTCGAGGTTTTTGGTGGCGTCTTCGCTGACGTTGGGGATGTCGGAGGTGAACTCTTCGGCGCCGCGTTTGGTGTCGCGCACTTCGAGGGAATATTCGTCAACATGGATAGAGGTGAAGATGTCTTCGCGCACAACGCGTTCGGAAATCACGATAGCGTCTTCGTAGTTATATCCCTGCCATGGCATGAAGGCCACTTTGAGGTTTCGTCCCAGCGCCAGCTCGCCGCCCTGTGTGGCATAGCCTTCGGTGAGCAGCTGGCCTTTGGTTATCCGTTGGCCTTTTACGACCATCGGTTTGAGGTCGACCACGGTGCCCTGGTTGGTTTTCTGGTATTTGGGGATTCTGTAATGTTTAATATTCGAGTTGAAGCTGACGAACTGTTCCTCTTCGGTCATGTCATATTTCACGACGATTTCTGTGGCGTCCACATATTCTATGGTGCCGTTTCCTTCGGCGGTAATCATTACGCGGGAATCGTGAGCGGTGGCTTCTTCGAGGCCGGTGCCGACAATAGGGGCTTCCGGGCGGAGCAGGGGTACGGCCTGGCGCATCATGTTGGAGCCCATCAGGGCGCGATTGGCGTCGTCATGTTCGAGGAAGGTAATTAGTGAGGCGGCCACCGATGCAATCTGGTTGGGGCCTACGTCCATCAGCTGGACTTCGCTTTTCTCCACCAAGGGGTAGTCGCCTTCCAGACGGGCTTTTACGCGCTGGTTAAGCAGGGCTCCGTCCTCAGCGATAGGTTCGTTGGCCTGGGCGATAACTTTGCCTTCTTCTTCTTCGGCGGTGAGATATATCACTCCGTCTGGGGTGAGGTCCACGATTCCATTTTCGACTTTTCGGTAGGGGGTTTCGATGAAGCCCAGTTCGTTGATTTTGGCGAATACGCAGAGCGACGAAATCAGGCCGATGTTCGGGCCTTCCGGGGTTTCGATGGGGCAGAGGCGGCCATAGTGGGTGTAGTGGACGTCGCGCACCTCGAAGCCGGCCCGCTCGCGGGACAGTCCGCCTGGTCCCAGCGCCGACATGCGGCGTTTGTGGGTCATCTCGGCAAGCGGGTTGGTCTGGTCCATGAACTGCGACAGGGCATTGGTGCCGAAGAAGGTGTTGATGACCGACGAGAGGGTCTTCGAGTTTATCAGGTCCATCGGGGTGAACACCTCGTTATCGCGCACGTTCATGCGTTCGCGGATTGTGCGGGCCATACGTGCCAGCCCGACGCCGAACTGATTGTACATCTGTTCGCCTACGGTGCGGATACGGCGGTTACTCAGGTGGTCGATATCGTCAACGTCTGTCTTGGAATTGACCAACTTGATGAGGTATTTTATTATTTCGATGATGTCTTCTTTGGTGAGCACCAGCACGTTCATGTCGATGTCGAGCAGGAGTTTTTTGTTAATCCTGTATCGGCCGACCGTGCCTAAGTCATACCGTTTTTCGGAGAAGAAGAGTTTTTCGATTACGTCGCGGGCGGTGGCTTCGTCCGGGGGTTCCGCGTTCCGGATTTGCCGGTATATATACAGAACGGCTTCCTTTTCCGAATTACACGGGTCTTTTTGCAGGGTATGATTAATGATGTCATAGTCCTGCAGGTTAATGTCTTCTTTGTGGAGGAGTATGGATTTGGCGCCGGAATCTACGATGGCGTCAATATGTTCGTTTTCGAGGATGGTTTCGCGGTCGATGAGTATCTCGTTGCGTTCGATGGTAACGACCTCTCCGGTGTCTTCATCGACGAAGTCTTCTGTCCAGGTCTTGAGGACGCGGGCGGCGAGTTTTCGGCCGACGTATTTTTTCAGCCCTACTTTTGACACCTTTATCTCGTCAGCCAGTCCGAAGATTTCGAGGATGTCCTTATCGCTTTCGAATCCGATAGCTCTGAGCAGGGTAGTAACGGGCAATTTCTTTTTGCGGTCGATGTAGGCATACATGACGCTGTTAATATCGGTGGCGAATTCTATCCATGAGCCTCGGAAGGGGATAATACGCGCCGAGTAGAGTTTTGTGCCGTTAGCGTGGACACTTTGGCCGAAGAAGACGCCCGGTGAGCGGTGTAATTGGGACACCACTACGCGTTCAGCCCCGTTAATGACGAAAGTGCCTTTATCGGTCATATAGGGGACGGTACCGAGGTACACGTCCTGCACGACGGTTGCGAAGTCTTCGTGTTCGGCGTCCGTGCAGCTGAGTTTAAGCTTGGCTTTAACGGGGACGCTGAATGTCAACCCGCGTTCAATACATTCATCGATGCTGTATCGGGGCGGGTCGATTTGGTAATCCAGGAAATCGAGGACGAAATTGTTCCTCGTGTCCGAAATCGGGAAGTTCTCCTGGAAGACCTTAAATAAGGTTTCTTTTTTCCGGTTTTCCGGGGTCGTATCCATCTGGAAGAACTCCTTGAACGACTGTACCTGTATTTCGAGGAAATCGGGGTACGGAAAAACGGCTTTAGTCGTTGAGAAACTTATTCTCTTGTTTTCAGTACTTAATGGCATGAACAAATATATTACGTGAACTGTGAACTCAAAACCTCAGTGTGTAAAAAGGCTTAGAATCCCACAGTCAGTGGGATTCTAAACCACAAGTCCCTGTATAGCAGGGGATTTTCTATTTCAGCTCGACTTCTGCGCCGGCTTCCGTGAGCTGGGCCTTTATAGACTCGGCTTCTTCCTTGGAAATTTTCTCCTTAACGGGTTTGGGGGCGCCGTCCACCAGCTCTTTGGCTTCTTTCAGGCCCAGTCCGGTGATGTCTTTGACCAGCTTGACGACCGCTAATTTGGCCTGGCCGCCTGACTTCAGGATGACGTCAAATTCGGTCTGGACTTTTTCTTCGGCGGCGTCGCCACCGCCTGCAGGGGCTGCGGCTACGGCTACGGCTGCGGCTGCGGGTTCGATTCCGTATTCGGATTTCAGGATTTCAGCCAACTCGTTAACTTCTTTCACAGTTAAGTTTACCAACTCTTCTGCAAGTACTTTTAAATCTGCCATTTGTTTTAAATTTTAAGCAATAATGAATGTAAATTATTTTTTCTCTGATAATGTCTGAAGGACACCGTGAATAGTGGTTGCCCCGGATTGCAGCTGGCCGAGCACCGTCTTTATCGGCGATTGCAGCAGCGCGACCAGGTCGCCCAATAACTCGTCCTTCGATTTGATGGAAACTAATGCGTCCAACTGGTTGGCGCCAACATAGACGGATTCCTCCACGTAAGCGGCCTTTAATACGGGCTTTTTATGCTTCTTGGAGAACTCTTTTATCAGTTTGGCGGGGACGTTGCCAATCTCACAGAACATGATTGACGTGTTTCCATTCAATACGTCGTATAACTCGTCGGTGTTCTTGTCCGACTGCTCCAGCGCCTTGCGCAGCAGCGTGTTCTTAACGACTGTCAGTTTCACCTCTCTGCTGAAGCACAGGCGGCGGAGGCTGCCCGAATCTTCGGCGTTCAAGTCGGCAACATCAGCGAGGTAAAAATGATTGCAGGAATTAATCTCCTTCGTGAGATTTTCGATAATCTCTAATTTGTCTGATTTCTTCATGTTAACAATCTTTTACTTAGCTAATTACTGACTTCGGTTCAACTTGGATTCCGGGACTCATGGTACTGGAGAGGTAGATGCTCTTGACATACGTGCCTTTAGCGGCCGCGGGTTTGAGCTTGACAATAGTGTTAAGTATTTCGCGTGCATTGTCCTCGATTTTTTTGGCGTCGAAAGACACCTTTCCGATGGAGGCATGTACGATACCGAACTTGTCCACTTTGAAATCAATTTTTCCTTCCTTGATTTCTTTGATTGCCTTTCCGATGTCCATGGTTACGGTCCCGCTTTTGGGGTTCGGCATTAAGCCACGCGGGCCGAGGATTTTTCCTAAGGGCCCGATTTTACCCATCACAGAAGGCAGCGTAATTACCACGTCAAAATCGAGCCATCCTTCTTTGATTTTGGCGATGACATCGTCTAAACCGACGTAGTCAGCGCCTGCATCTTTGGCTTCGCTCTCCTTATCGGGGGTAACCAGCGCCAGAACGCGGACAATTTTTCCCGTTCCGTGGGGGAGGGATACTACGCCTCTAACCATTTGATTTGCCTTGCGCGGGTCAACCCCCAGCCGGATGTCGATATCTACGGACGAGTCGAACTTGGCGAAGGCGATGTCCTTCACTAATTGCGCGGCTTCGGTCATAGAATAGACTTTTCCTTTTTCGAGCTTCTCCTGCGCGAGCTTCATATTCTTTGTAATTCTGCCCATCTCTTAAAGTTATTTAGTTGATTGGGGGAACGTGCCATCGACGGTTATTCCCATACTTCTGGCAGTGCCGGCCACCATGGTCATGGCTGATTCCAGCGTGAAGCAGTTCAGGTCGGACATTTTGATTTCGGCGATTTGCCGCACCTGGTCCCACGTAACCTTGCCCACTTTTTTGGAGTGGGGTTCGGCCGAGCCGCTCTTTAGCTTGGTCATCTCCAGTAACTGGATGGCGACCGGGGGTTGTTTAATTACAAAATCAAACGATTTGTCTGCATAGACGGTAATGACTACCGGGAGCACCTTTCCGGGTTGGTCTTGTGTCCGGGCATTGAACGCCTTGCAGAACTGCATGATATTCACCCCTTTGCTACCTAATGCTGGTCCAACAGGGGGCGAAGGGTTAGCTGCGCCGCCCTTTATTTGCAACTTGATTAATCCAGCAATTTCTTTAGCCATACATTAATAAATCTAATAATTTCACTACTTTACTCCTTCTCGACCTGCATAAAGCTGAGTTCCAAAGGAGTCTTTCGTCCGAAAATTTTGACCATGACCTTCAACTTCCGCTTCTCCTCGTTGATTTCCTCTACGATTCCGTTGAATCCGTTGAACGGTCCGTCGGTCACTTTCACAGTTTCGCCCATAGTATAAGGTATTGAGACTTCTGCCTCCGCCTCGGCGGCCTGGTCAACGTTTCCTAAGATTCTGTTGACCTCGCTCTGCCGTAAAGGCACAGGGTCGCCCCCTTTGGTGTCACCTAAGAACCCCATCACATTGCTGACATTGCGCAACAGGTGGGGAATCTCACCAACTAAGGCCGCCTCTACCAGTACATAGCCGGGAAAGAAGTTCCGCTCTTTGCTGATTTTCTTCCCGCCTCTCAACTGGATTACCTTCTCTGTGGGTATCAATACCTGTGAAACGTATTCCTGAAGTCCGGCATTTGCAATCTCGGTCTCGATATGCTCTTTCACCTTCTTCTCTTTTCCTCCGATGGCGCGCAGAACATACCACTTTTTCTCAATTTCGCTCATGACCTCTCCTCCAAGAATTTAGTTAAAAATTTTGTACACTATGCCCTGCATGGCGTTCCTGAAAGAAACATCCATGGCAAGTACAATAAGTGCTATAATTAAGGAAGCAACCATTACAATTAATGCACTGTTTTGCAGTTCTTTCCAAGTAGGCCAGGATACCTTGTGTACCAACTCGTTATATGCCTCTTTGAAATACGTTTTTATTTTCAACATACGTGTCTTTTTTTCACGTGATTACTCTCTCGCACAACATCCCTGCCGGTGGTTGTACTCTTTATTTATAATAATCCCGAAATCAACCCTTTTTGGGGACTACCGGGTACTGGCGGGAGGCAGTAAACCGAAACTGCTTTAACCTCAATTAAAAACCCCTTCTCCGGTTCTTCCCTGAAAACAAAGGTAAAGATAGCCCCGCACACACACAAGGGGCTATCTTACTTTATAAAAGTTGAAAAACTTTCTTTATTTGATGATTTCAGTTACCTGACCGGAGCCTACGGTACGTCCGCCCTCGCGGATTGCGAAACGCAGTCCGACGTTCAGGGCCACCGGATAAATCAGCTCTACGGTGATAGTAACGTTGTCGCCCGGCATGACCATTTCGCGACCCTCGTCCAGCGTGATTTCGCCGGTAACATCCAGGGTACGGATGTAGAACTGGGGACGGTATTTGTTATGGAAGGGCGTGTGCCGTCCGCCTTCCTCTTTCTTGAGGATATATACGGAGGCTTTGAAGGTGGTGTGCGGGGTGATAGAGCCCGGCTTGGCCAGAATCATACCGCGCTTGATTTCCTTCTTGTCAACGCCGCGCAGCAGCAGTCCGACGTTGTCGCCCGCCTGTCCCTCGTCGAGGATTTTGCGGAACATTTCCACGCCGGTACATACGGTCTTGCGGTTTTCTTCGGCGGTGAGGCCGATAATTTGCAGCTCGTCGCCGGTGTGTACCACGCCGGTTTCGATACGGCCGGTGGCGACGGTGCCGCGACCGGTGATGGAGAAGACGTCTTCTACCGGCATCAGGAAAGGCTTGTCAACGTCGCGCGGGGGTAGGGGAATCCAGCTGTCGCAGGCGTCCATCAGTTCGATGATTTTCTCTTCCCACTGGGGTTCGCCGTTGAGGGCGCCCAATGCCGAGCCGTGAATTACGGGGGCGTTAGAGCCGTCAAATTCGTAAGCGTCGAGCAGGTCGCGCACTTCCATATCCACGATTTCGAGGATTTCGGGGTCGTCAACCATATCGACTTTGTTGAGGAACACCAGCACACGGGGGACGTTCACCTGGCGGGCCAGCAGGACGTGTTCGCGGGTCTGGGGCATGGGGCCGTCAGTGGCGGCAACCACGAGGATGGCGCCATCCATCTGGGCTGCGCCGGTAACCATGTTCTTAACATAGTCGGCGTGTCCCGGACAGTCAACGTGCGCGTAGTGCCGTTTCTCGGTCTCGTATTCCACGTGCGCCGTGTTGATGGTGATACCGCGCTCTTTCTCTTCCGGTGCGCTGTCGATGGATTCGAAAGTCTTAACCTCCGACAATCCCCTCTTGGACAACACCAGCGTAATAGCGGCGGTCAGCGTCGTCTTACCATGGTCAACGTGACCGATGGTGCCAATGTTTACATGGTCTTTGTTCCTGTTAAAATGTTCTTTTGCCATAAAATACTTTTTTTAAATTAATCTTTTAATATTTATCGAGCCGAGAACGAGATTTGAACTCGTGACCTCATCCTTACCAAGGATGCGCTCTACCCCTGAGCTACCCCGGCAATAAAAAAAGAGCGGGAAACGGGATTCCAACCCGCGACCCTTAGCTTGGAAGGCTAATGCTCTAAGCAGCTGAGCTACTCCCGCAACTTTTTTTATTAATAAAACATAAAATGAAACAAGGTGGGGAGAGCAGGATTCGAACCTACGAAGTCGTCAGACAACAGATTTACAGTCTGCCCCAGTTGGCCACTTTGGTATCTCCCCTTTTTTTTTATTTTTATGCCTCTTTATTTATGAGGTATATTTCATCATGTCAATGACCGGCTTTCGCACCGGTGTAGCAGGCGATTTTGCACCGCATTTTGCCCCGCTAAACAGCCCCCGCGCAAAAGAGTGTGCAAATGTACAACTATATTTTTTATGAAAGTACTTTTTTGAGTGCAGATTTAATATTTGGTTCGTGATATTTAATTTTTCGCCGGATTCACCCCTTAAAGGCGCCCCAAAATCCCGCTACGTTAC
Source organism: Bacteroidales bacterium (assembly GCA_031272965.1). Taxonomy (GTDB): domain Bacteria; phylum Bacteroidota; class Bacteroidia; order Bacteroidales; family Prolixibacteraceae; genus JAISSS01. The sequence goes on from JAISSS010000019.1 coordinate 14,078, forward strand.
GGAATTGTAACTTCTTTCGATTTTGGGCAGCTGTTATGTTTTCACTGCCGTCGGAGGAGCTGCAATCGGCCTGTAGCGGCAATACGGTTTCATACCTTTATATAAAAGTATGCGGCGATTCTGTGTGCACAGTAATTGATGGTGTATTAAGAAAGAGGTTTGCTATGCGCTGAAAGCGCGGCCATTTTGTCGGGGGTAGCGAAAAAAATGCTACTTTTGCACACATTTTAAAACACAGGTTGAAAATGACAGCATATATATTCCCCGGACAGGGGGCTCAATTTTCCGGCATGGGGAAGAATCTTTACGACAATTCCCCGATAGCCCGGCAGTTATTTGAACAGGCGAATGAGATTTTGAACTTCGACCTCTCCGGCATCATGTTTGAGGGCTCTGATGACGACCTCAAGCAGACGAAGGTTACCCAGCCTGCTATCTTTGTTCATTCGGTGGTATTAGCCAAGACTATGCCGGACTTTCAGCCGGACATGGTCGCGGGACATTCGCTGGGCGAATTTTCGGCGTTGGTAGCCAATAATACGCTGACTTTTGAAGACGGGTTGCGGTTAGTGTCGAAACGTGCCCGTGCCATGCAACGCGCCTGTGAACTGCAGGCCTCCACGATGGCCGCTATTATCGGGTTAGACGACGCCACTGTGGAAGCCGTCTGTGCTGCATTAGATGCTGTGGTGGTTCCGGCAAACTACAACTGTCCGGGGCAATTAGTGATTTCAGGTTCGGTGGAGGGAATAGAGAAGGCCTGTGCGCTTTTGCAGGAGCGGGGCGCCAAACGCGCGTTGAAGTTAGCAGTTGGCGGAGCCTTCCACTCTCCCCTGATGGAACCTGCCCGTGAGGAACTCGCCGATGCTATTATGTCAACGCCGTTCAATACCCCTTCCTGTCCTGTCTATCAAAATGTTAATGCTCAGCCGGTTACATCACCTGCCGAAATCAGGGAAAATCTCGTCGCACAGCTCACTGCCCCCGTCCGCTGGACGCAATCTGTGGAAAACATGATTGCTAACGGCGCTACCGCTTTCATAGAACTCGGGCCGGGAAAGGTTCTGCAAAATCTCGTGCGAAAAATAAATAATACGGTAGAGACGGCGGGATTTGAATAAGCGGCACACCTTGCGTGTGCCCAAAATCACTCTAAATCACAGTTCATACAAGGGGATTGCGGGTCAGGCCCGCAATGACAAACAGGCATAATCTTCTGATTATGATGGGGTTGTCATGATTCATGTTTGTTCAGTTTTACTGAATGAGGTCTCGCAATGACGGGTATATGGTGTATTTTTATGCAACTGTTCCAAAAAACGTTCCTCTTTTGGAACAGCTCTCGCGACAAAAGTAGGCAAAATTTTGATAGTACACTGTTAAAACCGGATTTTTTTTTCATATTTAATATAAATCATTGATTATAAAGACATTGTTCGGTTTGTAATTATTTAACATTAGGACAGACCTGAAAAGTATCGTGCAAATATAATGAATATATGTTCTCTAAAAATGCGCAAAATATGTGTCCAAAAGAGGAACATTTTTTGAAACACAGGAAAATGTGAGTTTAAAGGCATAATATTTTAAATATAACTAACTGTGTATTAATGTTTTATAATATAATTCTACAAAAAAATGAGAAAAAACATTCTATTTAAAGGTGCGCTGACACTGTCGGCCACAAGCCTTCTGCTCGCCTCGTGTGTGTACACGAACGACGTGGACTTCCCTTCCGAAACATCGCAACCGGGGACCAAATTAGTGCTCACCGCCACCATAGACGCGGTGCAAACCAAAGCCACAGTGAAGTATGGCCAGCCGTATGAAATCGGCGAGGACTTTACGTGGGAGCTTAACGACCTGATAAACGTCTCGCTCGAA
>JAISSS010000024.1 GCA_031272965.1 Bacteroidales bacterium
CACCGACGAGATGCTCAAGGAAAAATATACCACCGCCCAACGTAGCTCGCCGGCCGCCACCTACTACAGCGTCAACAAGCGGTACGCCTTTGTGATGCCCGATTACGTGTTGCTGACCAGAGAGGCCAACTGGTATCCCATCCCCGGCGGCGCGGCCAGCTTCAAAAACCCCCAATGGTTTATGCGGCAGTTCAGCAACTACTCCCTGAAAGTCAGCACCGCTCCGGGCTTGACAACTATTTCACAGGGAATGCGGGAAATAGCGGCTGACAGCACCTCCGTAAAATTCACGTCCTCAACCCCGATGACACAAATATCCCTCATCGTGGGCAATTACCAACAGATGGCGCAAACCGTTGATGGACTGGACTTTAGCATCTACGTATATAAAGGGCACGACTATTTCTCCGAATTTTTCGAGGAAATAAGAGACACTGTCCCCACAATATTGACAGAAGTGTTGCAGGACTTTGAGCGTAATATCGACATGTATTATCCCTTCTCCCGCTTCTCACTGGTGGAAGTTCCATTACCGTTCTACTCCTACGAGCGGGTATTGACCGGACTGCGCGAACAGATACAGCCGGAGATGATACTGTTTCCGGAAAAGGGAGCTATTGTGGAGAATGCCGATTTCTTCGGACGGTATGACATGATGAGCGGCGGCATGATGGGCCCCGGTGGTGGCGGCGGCCCGTTTGGAGGGCGCGGCAACCAGTCGATGACCACGGAAGAGAAAAAATTGCAGATACTGCGCAACTTCTTCTCTACGTTCACCCGCAAGGAAGGCCAAACGACGTTTGCAGGCGGCAATTTCGGACAGGTAACCGTTTCGCAGCAAAGCAACCCGATGTATGCCTTCCCCATGTTCTATGACCTATCCTGCTTTATCCGCTCCGACAAGTGGCCGGTTACCGACCGCGTGTTTGAGGCCTACAAGATGCAGGCGGTCAGCTCCGGCGGCTTCGGTGGCTTCCAGCGCGACGTGCAGGGAATGTCAACTAACGAACAAGGGAACGTGGCGCTGATGTCGCAAAGCCTCGAAGAAATCATCAACGACCCCGAAAAACGCAGCATCGTTAATACCGTATTGCAGCAAAAAGGCCTCGCGCTGTTCTCCATCGTCAAACAGAAAACCGATGATGAAGAATTTGCCAGCTTCCTGTATAACTTCCTGAGCAAGAACAAGTTTAAAGTTTCCACTTTAGCTGCTTTCGATGATTCCATTAATGCGCGGTTCAAGGTGGAACTTACGCCATATATGGAACAATGGTTCAGAAGTAAGGAGCTTCCGGCGTTCATAATCGGCAACGTCAACGCCGTAAAAGTGCTTGACGGCGAAGAGATTAAGACGATGGTGAAGTTTAAGATAACCAATACGGAGCGGGCAGAGGGCATCGTGTCGGCCGAGTTCCGCACGGGCGGCGGACGCGGCGGCGGTGGTGGTGGCGGCGGCGCTCCAACCACTACTACCCGCTGGATATTCCTTGAAGGCGGCCAGACCAAGGACGCCAGCTTCCTGCTGTCGGGGACCCCCTTCGGGCTGTCGCTCAACACTTACACGTCAAAAAATATCCCCTCACAGATGAGCTTCCCGCTGGGCGATGTCCCCGAAGACAACAAGGCCACCCCGTTAGACACGCTCTTAGTGAGCGACACGCCGGTCAGCCTGTCGGAAGAGAACGAAATAATTATCGACAATGAAGACCCCGGCTTTGTGGTTGCCGAACAGCAGGAAGCCAGCCCGCTACGGCGGTGGTTGCTGCAAAATGCCGAACAAAGCACCAGCAAATATTCGGGCTTCACCCGCTGGCGTCCGCCCCGTCAATGGACGCTGACCACAAATACCAGCTTCTATGGCTCTTACGTCCGCTCGGCATATTACATCCGTAATGGCAGCGGCGACAAGAAAGTAACATGGAACCTCGCGCCCGCAGAAGCCGGATATTATGAGGTGTGGGTCTATGTCTTCAAAGAGATGCGCAACATGGTGATGCGTGGTCCGGGGGGCGGCGGCGGCGGTCCGGGGGGCAGCGGTCGAAATAACAACAACAATGCCGGCGAATACCACTACATAATACACCACGGTTCCGGCACCGAAGAACGAAGCGTGGAGCTACAGCAGGCCGACCTGGGCTGGAACAAGCTGGGAACGTATTACTTCACGCCGGAAGCGGCTTCCGTGGATATGACCGACCAGTCCTCTAACGGAGTTGTCGTAGCTGACGCGGTGAAATTTATTAAACAGAAATAATTGTTATACAGATATTTATAAAATAAAAGAGATATGAAAAGACTGCATATTTTCATTTGTTCGTTCCTGTTTGCGGGGCCGCTTGGCGCCCAGCAGATGCTGACCTTAGAGCAGATTATGGCTATCGCGGCTCAGAACAGCCCCGACCTGCGCACCTCCGAGCTGTCGCTCACGCGCTCACAGGAGTTGCTCAACGCCCAGCGAGCAGCGCAGAAATCACAGTTCTCCCTGACCCTGAACCCGTTCACCTACCGCCAGAGTCGCTCTTTTGACGACTATTATTCCGAATGGTACACCAACAAGTCGTACAGCTCTTTCGGGACGTTCACGGTGTCGCAGCCCCTGCTGTTCTCTGACGGAACGCTGTCGCTGTCCAACCGCTTCGGATGGCAGGAAAACGACACCGAAACTTCAAAAGGTATTGGAATAGACAAGTCATTCGTTAACAACCTGAACCTCAGCTACACCCAGCCGCTGTTCACCTACAACCGCCAAAAACAGCGGCTGCAGCAGTTAGAACTCGACATGGAAAATACCCAGTTGAGTTATGCCATGCAACGGCTGAATCTGGAGCGACAGGTTACCCAATACTTCTACAACGTGTATATGGCCCAGATGAACCTCAGCATCTCCGAAGAGGAGCTGAAAAACACCGAAAAGAGCTACGAAATCACCAAAAGCAAGGTCGAAGCCGACCTTGTAGCAAAGGAAGACCTCTATCAGGCGGAACTGAACTACGCAAATTCGCGCTCCACCGTGCAGAACCGCAAGGTGTCGCTCGAAGACGCCAAAGACAACCTCAAGCAATATATAGGAATGGACCTGTCCGAAGAAATAGGCGTGATAACCAGCATCGAAGCCAACCCCGTGGACGTGGATGTGGAAAAAGCCGTCGAACACGGTCTGCTCTCGCGGATGGAACTCCGCCAGCGTCAGATAGCCATCGAGAATGCCCAGTTCACGCTCATCCAGACCAAAGCCGAGAACGAGTTCCGGGGCGATGTTACCCTCTCTGTAGGGCTCACCGGCCAGAACGAACAGCTGAACAAAATCTTCAAGGACCAGACCAGTAGCCCCTCAATTGGACTTACGTTCAATGTGCCGCTGTTCGACTGGGGCGAAAAGAAGTCCCGCATCAAGGCCCAGGAAGCCACCATCCAGCAGCAAGACCTGTCGCTCGACGTGCAGCGCATCGACATAGAACTGGGAATCCGCCAAATATACCGGAACCTGCAAAACCTGATAAATCAGATAGAGATTGCCCGCCAAAGCGAACAGAACGCCCAGCTCACCTACGAAATAAACCTCGAAAGATATGCTAACGGCGACCTCACCAGCATGGATTTAAACCTATACCAAACCCAGCTGTCGGAACGCAAAATAGCTTACGCACAGGCGCTCATCAACTACAAAATAGAACTGCTTAATCTCAAAATACAGTCGCTTTACGACTTCGAGAACAAGACAGGCGTGGTGCCCGAAGAGATTCTGAAAAAGACGAATTAAGAAGACAGGGTAATCCCGAAAAGCATATAATTCACAGTCCGGACAATTCCATTTTGTCAGGAGCAAAAGATGCCCCAAAACGGGGCATCTTTATTGCACAAAGAACACTTATTCTGTTCAGTCATTTTACAGAGTAGCCTGACCAGGCTGCCAGTTGCAGGGGGTCAGTTTGCCGGTCTGTAAGGCCTCCAGTACACGGAGCACTTCGGGGACGTTGCGACCGATAGCCAGCTCGTTGACGTTCACCCAGCGGATGATGCCTTCAGGGTCGATGATAAACGTGGCGCGGTAGGCCACTTTATTGTCGGGATGCTGGATGCCCAGCTCTTCGGACAGCGATTTCGAGGTGTCGGCCAGCATCGGGAACTTCAAGTTCTTCAGACCGGGATGGCTGTTGCGCCATGCCAAGTGAACATATTCCGAGTCGGTGGAAGCCCCCAGTAAGTTGGCGCCCAGCTTTACGAACCCGTCATAATGCTCGTTGAAGCCGACAATCTCTGTCGGACATACAAACGTGAAATCCATCGGCCACCAGAAGATGACACTCCACTTGCCTTTCAGACATTCGCTTGTAACTGTCTTGAATTCCTTGCCGACTTCCAGCGAAACGACAGCTGTCTTCTTAAATTCCGGAAATTTATCTCCAATTCCTTTCATGATGATACAATTTTAAAAATTAAACTTTGATAAAACGATGCAAAGATACGGCTTTTTGCAATATTATGTACATCAATTTTATTTATCATAAATAGAGAAAATCAATAATGCCGGATTATTCTATCCTGACTATGGGACTTGGAGCGGTGCGGGGGGCGAGCTCTATGCGGTATGCGCGGCTCATGGGGCCGAATGTGGCCAGCGCTTTTTCGGGGGTATTGTTTTCGCCGGAGAGGTGACTGAGCAGTATGGTGGACAGATTGGGGCCGGCACAGCTCTGTAACAGGTGAAAGGCCTGACTGTTCGACAGGTGCCCGTTTGCGGAGGCTATACGGGATTTGAGGAAGGCGGGATAAGGCCCGCTTTCGAGCATCTGCTCGTCATAATTGGTCTCAAGGAAGGCGGCATGGCACTGCGCGAAGTGCGCTTTCACCTGCGAACACGGCGCGCCGATGTCGGTAAAGACGCCGATGCTGAAGCCATTACAAACTATGCGGAACGAGCACGGCTCGGCCGCATCGTGTTGTTTGAGGAACGGGTATATTTGCAGCGCGCCCAGCATAAAGGGGACGTCCGGCGCGAACCATATTACCTCGGCGGGACGCTCCTTCCGCGCCATGGCTAAATACGTCTGTTTGGTGAGATATACCGGAATCTGCAGGCGTTTGGCGAAGACACGTACCCCCCGCGAGTGGTCGCAATGCTCGTGCGATATCACGATGCCGCGTATGGGGGTTGCCGACAGCCCGGACTGTTGCAGGCGCGTTTGCAGCGCCCGTGCCGACAGCCCCGCATCAATAAGCACCGCTTCTGTGGAATCGCCAATGTAGTAGCAATTGCCGTTACTGCCGGAGGCCACAGCACACAGTTCAACGGACGCTGCCATCAAGCCCCAGTTTTTCGATGATAATTTCCGGCGTGATTTCGTCGCTGGTGATGTGATATTGGGCTTTCCCGTAGAACGGGCGGCGTTTTTCGAGGGTGTCTTCAATATAGCTCAGCAGTTCCACGCCGCGTTTTTGCTGTACTAAGGGGCGTATGGTTCGCGAGCGGGTCAGCCGCAGGGCCAATTCGCGGGCCGATACGTCTAAGAACACGCAGAAGCCGGAGGCGTTCATCACTTCGGCATTGTCGAAATAGCAGGGGGCGCCGCCACCGGTCGCTACAATGATGTCTTCTATGGCGGATATCTCCAGCAGGCAGTCGCGTTCCTTGCGGCGGAACGCCAGCTCGCCCTCTTCCCGGAATATAGCGCTGACCGTCCGGTTAAAGCGGTTCTCAATATAGCGGTCCATGTCTATATAGGCAAGGCCCAACTGTGCGGCGATTTTTCGCGCAAGGGTTGACTTGCCGCTTCCCATATAACCTGTCAGATAAATTCTCATCAGAATAATGTCATTTGATTTGCATCGTCATCGTTGTCGTCATCCGGCTGTGGCGTTTCGATGTCGAAAGGTATTTCGTCCTGCGGGTCGGTGGGGGGCGTTGCGGGAGCATCCGGTTCTGCGTCCGGTAGCAGGGGGTCCAGCTCTGTAACGGCGTCGATGTCGTATTGCGACAGCCGTTTGCCTTTGGCCTTATATGATTTTACGCCGATGAAGTCGGCCACGTTTACCGTCTCGGCCGGGCGTCCGGCATAGCGCCCGCCGAAGGTGATTTCTAACTGTGGATAGTCGTGCCAGCTGATGAGTATCAGGCGGTTCTTCGGGTTGTCCCCGATGAAGTTCACCCGCCGTCCACCGAGCTCCTCTATCTCGAAGCGCTTTATATATATCAGTTCCTGCTCGCTGTCGAAGTAGGCCACCGATACTATTTTGTGGGGTATAAATTTGGTGATGGTGAGGATGTCGGCGTCGAAGTGATTCGCCAGGTCGAAGCTGTACAGCTGGTAGTCGCCCGTCTTGCTGACCACAAGGATGCGGTCGTTGCCCTGAAATTCGCCCAGATAGTCGCCGCGCTTGTCGGCATTGAGGCGCAACACGTCCGGGTCGAACCATATATCCAGCCCCCCCAGCGTTGAGAGGCCTTTCTCTTTCAGCACTATTCTGTGGACGTCATATTTGGTGAGTATGTTTCCCATAGCATTGCGGCCTTTGATGGCCAAATCGCCGAAGTTCACGTCAAAGACGGTCTTTTTCAGGCGCAGGCGGGGCTTCAGGGTTACTTTCAGGGTCTCCGCTTCACCATTGGGATTAACGCTGAAGTACCATATTTTGGTGCCATCCTTCCCCTGTGTAATGTTGTATTCCTTGTCGCGGGTGAGGCCGGTCATGGCGAAGCGCTTCATGTAGAAGGCGCCAAGCCGCCCGTCCCGATACACCATATTATAAATGGTGCGCTTGTCATTGCGGTTAAACACGCTGATATATTCGATGTTCTTGCCGATAAATTTCTTGTCTTCAACTTTGGTGACCACCACCGTGCCGTCTTTGCGCACCACGATGATGTCGTCCATATCCGAGCAGTCGCATACATATTCGGCCTGCGTCTTTTTCAGGGCGATGCCCATGAAGCCCTCTTCGCGGTCTATGTAGAGCTTTGAGTTAGCCACAGCCACTTTGGCGGCCACGATGTTGTCGAAGTTGCGGATTTCGGTGCGCCGATGGCGGTTGGCGCCGTATTTCTCTTTTATACGTTCAAAATAATCTATCGCATATTGAACTATATGTTCCAAATGATGTTTTATCTGTTCAATTTCCCTGTTCAGGGCGGCGATGTTCTCTTCGGCTTTTTTAGAATTGAACTTCAGGATTCGGGCCATCTTGATTTCGAGCAGGCGTAGCAGGTCGTCGCGGACGATGGGACGGACAAACGAGGGCTTCCACGGCTCAATGCGCCGGTCGATATGGGCAATGGCGAGGTCCACAGTTTCACTTTCCTCAAATTCTTTGTCCTTATAGATGCGCTCTTCGATGAAAATCTTTTCGAGGGATGCATAAAGCAGGGCTTCGAGCAGCTCGCCGCGGCGGATTTCGAGTTCCTGTCGCAGTAGCTCCACCGTCTGGTCGGTTGACTTGCGCAGGATGTCGCTGACGGTGATGAAATAGGGCTTGTCGTTCTCGATGATGCAGGCGTTGGGCGAGATAGACACTTCGCAGTCGGTGAAAGCATAGAGGGCGTCGATGGTGTTGTCCGAGGATATTCCCGGCGCCAGATGCACCTGAATTTCCACCTTGTCAGCGGTGTTGTCGTCTATCTTTTTGATTTTTATCTTGCCGCGTTCGTTGGCTTTGACGATAGATTCTTTCAGCGAATCGGTGGTCTGGCCGAAGGGCAGTTCGGTGATTACCAGCGTTTTAGGGTCATATTTTTCGATTTTGGCGCGTACTTTCACCACCCCTCCCCGCAGTCCGTCATTATAGCGGGACACGTCTATGGCCCCGCCGGTGGGGAAGTCGGGGAACAGCTCGAAGGGGTCGCCTTTGAGGTAGGCTACGGAGGCGTCGAGCAGCTCGTTGAAGTTGTGGGGCAGTATTTTTGAGGCTAATCCCACGGCGATGCCTTCCACGCCCTGGGCCAGCAGCAGCGGGAACTTTACCGGCAGCGTTACCGGCTCGCGGTTGCGGCCGTCGTAGGAGAGCTTCCAGACGGTAACCTTGGGATTGAACACCACTTCGAGGGCGAACTTGGAGAGCCGCGCCTCAATGTATCGCTGGGCCGCGGCGGGGTCGCCCGTGAAGGTGTTGCCCCAGTTTCCCTGGGTGTCTATGAGCAGCTCTTTCTGGCCCAGCGTAACTAAGGCGCCGTATATGGAGGCGTCGCCGTGAGGGTGATAGGCCATAGTCCGCCCCACGATGTTGGCAACCTTGTTGTAGCGGCCATCATCCATCTCGCGCATGGTGTGCAGGATGCGGCGTTGTACGGGCTTCAGGCCGTCGTTGACGTATGGCACTGCGCGCTCCAGTATCACGTAGGACGCATAATCCAGAAACCAGTTCTGATACATGCCCGATAAATAGGTGATTTCTTCACGCGGAACTTCCGGCCCGTCCTGTTCCGGTTTTGTTATGTCTTCGTTCACTTTCCGTATTTTGGTTGCAAATATAGCAAAAATCAGGGCGCAAAAAACCCGCCCCCGCGAAAAAAATGCCGCACCGCCGTTTTTAGCCCGAAAAAATCACAAAAACATTGTTTTAATGATTGAATATTTTAATATTTGTGGGCAAGCCTGCTCCATGCGCAGCATGGAAATCTATATTTCCGACCGCTCATCCTGCCCGGAACCGACCTTGCCGACGAACAGCGAATCCGGACAGATATTCAGCAGTTCACTGACAGTTTTGTTATATACGGGATGTACAAAATGCGGGGCGATTTCGGCTAACGGCGTCAATACGAACTTTCGTTCAGCCATGCGCGGATGTGGCAGTTCCAGCTCCGGCAATTTCAGGACGATACTCTCATAAAACAGCAGGTCAATATCGATGGTGCGGGAGGCGTAACGTTCAGCGCCCCTCACGCGCCCCAGCAGCGCTTCAATACGCTGAGCAGCTCGCAACGCCTCTACCGGCGACAGCACCGTCTCGATACACAATGCCTGATTCCAGAACAATAACGGCGACTGAAAGCCCCATGATTCGCTCTCATAGATTGCCGAGCGGCTGACAATTTTCCCAATATATGTTTCCAGCAGCGTCCGTGCGGATGCGGATATGGCGGCACGGTCGCCCATGTTTCCGCCTGACAGGATATACAGTTTTGGCATTTTTACATATTAATTACTCCTCACAGCAGCGCACTCTGAACCATGTGATATGCGTGAACGTGTGGTCGCCGATAACGGCTTCCATCTCAATGATATAGTCGTTTACCGTAAGGTTGGCGCTCCATGAGGCCTGATTTGCATGGCCTATTTGTTCTACCCCGTTGATGCGCCAGACGATAGAAGTCGGCGTGTCGGTAGAGACACATTCAAAGGTCATGAGGTTACACTCGCCATAAGTATTTCCGGCGATTTGGTCGGCATATTCGCCGTTGACCATCAAGGAGGCGGTCAACACGCGGGAGGACGCCCCGGCTAAGTAGTAATATGATTCTGCGTCGCCAATACCATAGCCCCCGATAACCATCCCGTTGGGATTGGTAAATGTGTAATAATCGTCGGTGGCGAGCTGATATGAGCAGAATGAGAGGCCTGTAGCTGCATTGTCATACCATGTTCCGCCGAGAAGCGAAGAGGGCCCGCCGGCCTGCGACACGGTAGTCAGGGCTTTGCCGGAGGTCTGGGTAACCACAAGTGCATAATGAGTGTCAGGGTTTGCACCTGTGCCTATTGGGGCGAAGCGGGCAACAGTAATTGAACTGAGCTTTTGTTCGATTGGTGGCACCCATCCCATAGCAGGGTCACCATTGGTGGCATTAAGGCTATAGAGGTCACCAACCATATAAACGCAGACCATTACGGGATAGTTTGAGGATATGCTGCATCCGGACGGGTCAACACATTCCAACTCTACCCATTGTCCGGCGCCCAGCCCGGTCAGGGTGGAGCTACCTTCCGTTTTCAGCGTGGCGCCGGTCTGAGAGATGTTGGTACCGCTGTGGGCACACATTATCCTGATTCGCGTAACTGTCTGCACCGTCTGGGGCACCAAGAATGTTGTTCCCCACCGGTCAACAGAGAACAGCTGCTCAAACAGCCTGTCGCAATAGCCGGCACCGCTCGGAACATTGGTACAGTTATTTGAAGAATAATAAGCCACAGGTTTATCCGAAACTGCATGCCATCCCATAGGACAGGAATAGAAATAATATACCTGACCCGCATTAAGCGTCGCCACAAGAGACCCGCTATTATATATATGGGTATTATTTTGAGAGGCCACTATTAATGAAAAGTCGGAAGAGCCGTATCCTAAATGATAATATTCACTTCCCCATGACGGAACAGGAAATACCGATGTAGCGTCGGTAGTTGCCAGTTGTCGGTTAATGGCATAGACAATAATATCTTTGTTGGACGTGATGTGTACCGTCTTTGAAGAAACGCCGGCAGGCGCGGTTGTAGCAACCATTTCCGCAGAACCGGAATTCCATGTCACTGTCTGTAGGGTGCCCCCTGTAACGGTAATGCTCGTATTCAGGGATGAATTGTCTGTAAAGGCAAAATTGACCGTGGCCGTAGTGTCTGCGCCGATTTTAAGGGCATAATAGGCTGCGGCCGTCGGGGTAAACGTCAGCCAGAAATCCCGCCCCTTATTTGAACCTGACTCAACATTCGGTGTGGTGGTGGGGTTGACGATGAACACCTGCACCGAATTGGAATAGCCGAATTCGCCCTGCCCGTCGGTAACTTTGCGGCGGTAGCGGATGCCGAAAGCAATCTCCGT
>JAISSS010000034.1 GCA_031272965.1 Bacteroidales bacterium
CTTTGTTTTTAAGGTATTTAGCCATCATAGTCGTAGTGCCTGAATCTAACCAGTGGTTATCAAATTTTTGTTTTTCAAATATTACTGTCCGCTAAACATTTTAGCGCTGCAAAAAATCAGGGCTGATTTTCACAGATGGAAGTCAGTCCCTTTTTGGTTACCTTTGCATTGCTAAACATAAAAAATAACCAATGCACAAAAATACAAATTTTACCGGACAGCAATATTAATTTTTATTCGACGCCTTCGCGTCCTTTTCAGACACAAAAATATATGTTATTATTATACAATATAAATTAAATAATACTAAAAATATTAATTGTAAAATATTTTGCTAATGCAGGTGTTCTTGCCTCCATGGATTGCCGATAAGATACCGCGCCGTAGCACGATATCTCATCCGCAATGACGGGGGACGGTCACTGTGCACCGTGTGCCTTCTTGTCGTGCGCCAAAAAAATCGCAGATTGATTGGCTCGTATTGATTTTTTCATTATTTTTGTCGAAAAATTCAGGATGAATATAAATGACATTCCGTTTCAATTGGTGAATAAGAAAATAGCAGTAGTAGGATTGGGATATGTTGGATTGCCGCTTGCAGTTGCGTTTGCCCGCCGCTATAAGGTCGTGGGATTCGACATTAATGCCGGACGTGTGGCTGACTTGAACAGCGGTTTTGACAAGACCCTTGAGGTGTCCCGGGAAGATTTGCTGGCAGTACTGCATCCGCAGTCCGGTACGGCCGGATTGACATGCTCCACGCAAATTGATGACATCGGGAAGTGTCAAATCTTTATTGTTACTGTCCCAACACCGGTTGACAAATACAATCATCCTGACTTGACCCCGCTCTACAAGGCCAGCGCCACAGTTGGAAAAGTCCTTAAGAAAGGCGATATAGTGGTCTATGAATCAACAGTTTATCCTGGTGTTACCGAAGAGGAATGTGTTCCGGTATTGGAACGCGAATCGGGATTACTATTTAATCGGGACTTCTTTGCGGGATATTCGCCGGAACGGATAAATCCGGGCGATAAAGAACATACGGTTACTACAATCCGAAAAATCACATCCGGTTCTACGCCTGAAGCCGCCGACGAAATCGACGCCCTCTACAAGAGCATTATCACCGTGGGAACGCATAAAGCGCCATCAATAAAAGTGGCGGAAGCTGCCAAAGTTATTGAGAACTCCCAACGCGACATCAATATTGCATTCGTGAACGAACTCTCAAAAATATTCCATTGTCTTGGCATTGATACACATGACGTGCTGGCCGCCGCCGGAACAAAATGGAACTTCCTGAACTTCCGGCCCGGATTAGTTGGCGGCCATTGTATAGGCGTTGACCCGTATTATCTGGCACAGAAAGCGCAGGAAGCGGGCTACCACCCCGAAATAATCCTTGCCGGACGCCGCATGAACGACAGCATGGGCAACTACGTGGCACAGGAAACAGTGAAACTGATGATAAAGAGCAGTATTGCCGTCAAAAATTCCGACATCCTCGTGATGGGTATAACATTTAAAGAAAACTGTCCCGATATCCGTAACACACGGGTGATTGACATCATCGCTGCACTGCGTGACTATGACGCCAATGTTACTGTTTACGACCCGTGGGCAAATCCTGAAGAGGTCAGGCATGAGTACGGATATGAATCGTTGCCGGAACCGCCCGAAAAGAAATTCGACGCCGTGATACTGGCTGTCGCTCATAAGGAATTTGAGAATCTTGCCGTCCGCACGTTGTGCAAAGAGAAGGCAGTGATATACGACGTAAAAGGCGTCTTGGGCAGACAGGTTGCTGATGCACGATTATAAAACAACCCAAAAATATGTCGCTGGAGTCCATACATACCTACCTGTCAGAGGTTGAGAACTTTGACGCTTTCGGGGGCACGACCAAGGAAACAGCCCTTCGCAATGCTTTCTACACATTGCTGAACGACTATGCGCGGCAGCACGGATTGCTCACAGCAATTATCACCTACGAGCGCCCTGAAGTGCGCAATTTCCGGCAGGTATGCACGGTGAGCATGGAAACAGTAGAAATCACAGGTGAAATGGAGGACGTATTAAATGAATATTTGTAAGAAATTATGACCAAGTTTAAAACAATAATTTTGAGTTCGCTTTTGATGCTGCTGTTTTCAGGGTGTGTATCGCAAAGCGGCGACAGCAGGCCTGTAATAGCAGTTACTATATTGCCGCAACAGTATTTCACCGGAAAGATTGCAGGAAGAGGCTATGCAATAACCGTACTTGTGCCGCCCGGGGCGAGTGCGGAGACATACACGCCGTCGCCGTCGCAGATGCGCAGTATGGCAAAAGCGTCCGTATGGCTGCGTATCGGGCAGGTAGATTTTGAAACCGGATGGGCTGATAAAATCCGGCAAAACTGTCCCGCGCTGAAAATTTTCGACACTTCGGCACAAGCCGACTGGCTGCATGGTTCCCACGAACATGGTAGCGTTGACCCCCACATTTGGATGGCGCCCGATGAGGTGAAAAAAATAGCCGTCGAGACCTGCCGCGCACTCAGCGAGACATTCCCTGCCGACAAAACCTTGTTTGAACACAATCTTGCCGCATTTCAGGTAGAAATAGACCTGTTAGACAGACAGTTACAGTCAATTATCTCTAAAACAGTTAAACATAGTTTCCTGATATTCCATCCGGCGCTGGGCTATTTTGCCCGTCGCTACGGGCTGGAGCAGATACCAATGGAACTCGACGGAAAAGAACCATCGCCGCGCCGCCTGCGCGAGCTGATTGATATGGCAAGGGATAGCGCCCTGCATACCGTCTTTATCCAGAAAGAATTTGACGTGAAAAATGCCAGACAGCTGGCTGACGAAATCGGAGGACGGGTGGAAATCATTGACCCGCTGGCGGAGAAATGGAATGAACAGTTGATTATTATTGCCAACAAAATAGCCGGACAATGACCCAGCCTCTAATAGAAATACAGTCGCTCGCAGTCCGTTACGATGCCGACCTCATCCTGCAGGATGTCAATCTCGCCGTATGCCGTAACGACTTTTTGGGCATGATAGGGCCTAATGGCGGCGGAAAAACCACACTCATAAAGGCAATTCTCGGCCTTGTGAGACCCGCTTCGGGAAAAATCGTCTTCCACATTCCTCGCTCACGCATAGGCTATCTGCCGCAAATAAATCAGATTGACCGGCAATTTCCAATCACAGTAACCGATGTGGTACGCTCCGGCAAAGCGCCGGAATATGGACGGGAACGACAGAGAAGCGAAATCGCCCGTGCTGAGCAGTTACTTGAAGATATGGGAGTTATAGCCTTGAAACACAGAGCGATAGGCGAGCTGTCCGGCGGCCAGATGCAAAGGGTATTCCTGTGCCGCGCCCTGATGAACGAGCCGGAACTGCTGATTCTTGACGAGCCGGACACTTTCGTTGATAACCGTTTTGAGAACGAACTCTACAGCAAACTCGGCGACCTGAACCGCAAGATGGCCATCATATTGGTATCACACGACGTCGGCACAATTTCGTGGTATGTGAAAACAATAGCCTGCATCAACCGGCGTCTGCATTACCATCCCGACAACCGGATTACCAACGAGCAGCTGGAAGCCTACAACTGCCCGCTAAAAATTATCTCGCACGACGATATTCCGCACACAGTCCTGAAAACACACCGCCATGAACACATTGATTGAACTTTTTTCGTATGATTTTTTTCGGCACGCATTGCTGGCGTCCCTGCTTAGTTCCATAACTTGCGGTGTTATAGGTGCTTACATCGTGTCTCGCAGAATCGTGTTTATTAGCGGGGGCATCACTCATGCCTCGTTTGGGGGCATCGGTATCGGCTATTTTCTTGGGATAAATCCGCTGCTGGGCGCTGCGCTTTTTGCCATCCTCGCGGCCTGTGGCATCCGCTTCTTTGCCGACAATGGCAAATTGCGGGAAGATTCTTCCATTGCTGTGTGGTGGTCAGCAGGCATGGCCGTCGGCATTATCTTCATCTATCTGACGCCGGGCTATGTTCCCGACCTGATGAACTATCTGTTCGGCAGCATCCTTGCGGTCTCGACTACGGAAATAAAACTCATGTTCATATTAGCGGCCATATTGCTGCTGTGTTTCACCTTTTTATACCGCAAAATCCTGTATATCGCTTTCAATGAGGAATTTGCGAAAGCTATCGGGCTGCCGGTCAACCGCATTAACTACTTGCTGATGTTGCTGATAGCATTAACTATTGTGTTGAATATCAGGATAGTAGGTATCATCCTGATATTGTCGCTACTGACCATTCCGCAAGCCATGGCCAACCTGTTGACCGGCGACCTGAAGCGCATGATAGCGCTGTCCGTGCTGTTCTCGCTCGTCGGCTCGCTTGCCGGGCTGTTCATCTCCTTTTATGCCGACATCCCGTCCGGCGCCACAATTATCTTCACCCTGATTGCGTTTTACCTGGCGCTTAAATATTCGGTGGCAGTCGGGAAACGGCGCAAGCGATAATCTGTTACAGCGCAGAAAAAATCAGTGATGTATCGTTTCCGCCGAAGCCGAAAGAATTAGAGAGGATGTGTTGCAACGGCCGGGGAGGCGTTTGCGCGGTGGCTGGTAGCAGGGGCAGTTCCCCCATTGGCGATGTGAAATTAAGGTTAACGGGAATGAAATTTTCTTGTAAGGCGAGAATAGAAATTACTGCCTCGATACTTCCGGCGGCGCTTGTAGCATGTCCGGTGAAGGCTTTTGTTGAGGAGAACGGGGGGATAGTCTCGCCGAATATCCGTTGCAGAGCGCGGGCTTCACTGAGGTCGTTATTCTGCGTTCCCGTGCCGTGTGCATTGATATAGCTGATGTCGGACGGCGCAAGTCCGGCGTTGTGCAGAGCTTCGTTCATGGCGAGGAAAGCGCCGTCGCCGTCGGGTGAGGTGGCTGTCTGGTGGAAGGCGTCACAGCGGTTGCCCATACCTGAGAGTCGGCACAATGGTTCAATTCCGCGCTTTCTGCACGACGCCTCCGTTTCCAGCACGATATATGCCGCGCCCTCGCCGAGGTTCAGTCCGTTACGATGGGCATCGAAAGGCTTGCACGGCTGCCGGTCAAGAATCATCAGCGTATTAAAGCCGTTGAGATGGAACTTGGTGAGACACTCACTGCCCCCCGCAACCACCACGTCTGCACGGCCATCGCGAAGCAACATCGCCCCCAGCATTATGGCATTGGCTGCCGACGAGCAGGCGGTAGAAATGGTCGCAACCGACGAAAACAGCCCGAAATAATCGGCTATCATCTCCGTACATGCCACGCAGTCGTGCGTAGCGATGTAGTCAGTATAGCGGTCATTCGCAAAAAAATCAAGATAATATTGCTCACTTTTGTCCATCCCGCCGACCGTCGTTCCGGAAATCAGCGCGATGTGCAGGCCCGATTTGCCGTGCAATGCGGCGCTCTTTAATGCCTCGTCAGCGGCAAGCATCCCCATAAGAGAAGTGCGGGTGGTCGGTGTATCTGCCTTAATGTTAAGCATTTGTATCATCTCGTCATTCGACAGCTGTACCTCGCCCGACGGAAATTCCGTATGTTCGGTTTTAAGATACCGCAGCCGACCAATACCGGAGCGCTGCTCACGCAGGGAGGTCAGCGTCTGGGGCCGGTTGTTGCCGACCGCCGATACGATGCCGCTTCCTGTTACCAGAATATTAACCGACATATCTCATTTTGTCCGGTTGGCGGCAATATACTCGGCCAGCGTTCTGACCGATTTGAAAATTTCGCGTCCCTGGGAAGCGTCCTTCAGCTTGATGCCGTAGTTCTTCTCCATAAGCACAATCAGTTCGAGGGCGTCAATAGAATCAAGCCCCAGCCCGTCGCCAAAGAGGGGCGCCTCGTCATCTATCTGTTCGGGAGTTACCTCCTCAAGGTTCAGTACTTCAATAATTTCCTGCTTTAATTTCAAGTTAGAATCACTCATCAAAAAAAATTTTGATGCAAAAGTACATTTTTTTTCCAAATAATAAACGCGCACGTAACAATAATTATTATTTTTGTATTGCAATTTATAAAATGCGAAGTATGAAAAGGATTTTTTTGTTATTACTTCTTGCGCTTGCCGGTGTATCGGCTGCGGCGCAGTATCCCATGCCTGCACAGACATTTGTGGTGCGGTTTCTCAACCAGGATACTAATTTATATCCCGATACGAAGATGAATCAGGCCGAGTTGCGTGCACTGTATGGGGCTATTGAGTTGTATGCTCAGGACTTGCGCAGTGGGCGGCTTGTTCTGCACATCACCGGTTACTGCGCCTCGGCAAGCAACACCGACCGCAATAACGCCGTAGCGCTGGCGCGTGCCAATGCCCTTAAATCAGACGTGGTGTCGAAGAAAGGACTGCAGGAGCAACATATTATCGTGGCCGCGATCGCTCAGGCGTATAACAGCAGTAAGGATGTGGCGGTTGCTGTTTTCCGTGTCGGCAATGCTACCGTGCAGTCCGCAACGGGGGGCCAGTACGGGCAGCCTCAGGATTCGCGTCCGCCCACAACCAATACTTACGGCACACAGGAGCAAAATTTCGGCAAATCGCAACGGGTGGTCGGCGCCTTTGCATTGCCGGTGCCCCCACAACGGGAGCTGTTCGGCGGCGCACCTTACCGCTTCGCTCTGCGGACAAACATGCTCTATGACCTGGCGCTGATGCCAAACATAGGTCTCGAATGGCGCATAACGCCCAAATTCGGACTGAAAGTAGATGGCGGATATAGCGACTGGTCGTTCAACAACGGCGAGAAAATTCATAAGTTCACCTATGTAAACCCCGAACTGCGATGGTATCTCAACCTGCCGGTAGGACTGTATGTCGGTGTCGGCGGCAACTATTGCGACTGCACTGTTAAGCCCAAAGATATTATCTATGACGGCAAGTTCTGGAACGTCGGCGCTATTGTCGGATACCAGCTGTGGCTTTCAGAACGGCTGACCCTCGACTTTAACGCAGGGCTGGGATGTACTTTCCTGAACTATGACACCTATAAGGTGAACGCCGGTCAGCGTACTCTTGAAGGTTCCGATGTCAGCAGAAAAATACCTGGCCCCTCCCAACTCACTATCGCTCTGTCGTGGAAACTGGATAAATGATAATTAATATTAATATATAGAATGGCGTTATTGCAAAAAGGCACAAAAGCCCCTGATTTTAAAGGGCTTAGCCAGACTTGTATTGAAGTTTCTTCGGAAAAATTCAGAGGACAGAAACTTATCCTCTATTTCTATCCTAAAGATAACACTCCCGGCTGTACCGCCGAAGGCTGCAATCTGAACGATAACTATGACTACTGGCTGCAACAGGGCTATAATGTGGTCGGTATAAGTCCCGATTCGGCCGAATCGCACCGCAAGTTTGCCGATAAACACGGGTTCAAATTCACCCTCATTGCCGACCCTGACCACAAAATTGCGGAGGCTTATGGCGCATGGGGCGAGAAAAATAATTATGGAAAAAAATACATGGGCGTACTGCGTACTACATATATCATTGATGAGCACGGCATTATAACAGATGTGTTCTCTAAGGTCGATACAAAAGAGCATACCGCTCAAATAAAAAAACAGATAAATTTATAAGAAGCTATGGCAGAAGAACAAACCGCAAAAGAGGTCAATAAAGACAAACTGAAAGCGCTTCATCTGACGATGGAGAAAATCGAAAAGAACTACGGCAAAGGCGCCATCATGAAGCTGGGTGACCGCGTAGTCGAAGACATTCCCGCAATCCCCACCGGTTCGCTGGGGTTAGACATCGCCTTGGGTATCGGCGGCTACCCCAAGGGCCGCATAATCGAGATTTTCGGCCCCGAATCGTCCGGCAAGACCACGCTGGCAATCCATGCAATCGCCGAAGCCCAAAAAGCAGGCGGAATCGCTGCCATCATCGATGCCGAACATGCCTTCGACCCCATGTATGCCCAGAAATTGGGCGTGGACATCGACGAACTGCTGATTTCACAGCCCGATAATGGCGAACAGGCCCTCGAAATCGCCGACAACCTCATCCGTTCCGGCGCCTTAGACATTGTGGTCATCGACTCGGTGGCCGCCCTGACCCCCAAATCGGAAATAGAAGGCGAGATGGGCGAGAACAAATTGGGACTGCAGGCACGGCTCATGTCGCAGGCTTTACGAAAACTCACTGCCACTATCAGCAAAACCCGAACTTGCTGCATATTCATCAACCAGCTGCGTGAAAAAATCGGCGTCATGTTCGGAAACCCCGAAACTACAACCGGTGGTAATGCACTTAAGTTCTATTCATCCGTGCGCCTCGACATCCGCCGAACCGGTCAAATTAAGGAAGGCGACGAAGTACTGGGTAACAATACCAAAGTAAAAGTGGTGAAAAATAAAGTCGCCCCGCCATTCCGAAAGGCCGAATTTGACATAATGTATGGCGAAGGAATCTCCAAAACCGGAGAAATCGTGGACATGGGCGTCAATTATAATATCATTAAAAAAAGCGGCTCATGGTTCAGCTATGGCGACACAAAGCTCGGACAGGGACGCGAATCCGTAAAGACACTGCTCCACGATAATCCCGAGCTGGCCCAGGAATTGGAAGCCAAAATTATTGAAGCAGTAACGAAGAGTTAACAGATTAAAGCTACTATGAAAGTATCAAGGCGTAACTTCTTGAAAACAAGCAGTTTATCAGTCACAGGAATGGCATTGCCGAATTTGTCGGCATTGGCGTCAACTGTTGCCGCCGCGCCGCAGAAGACGCAGTTGCCGAAGACGTTTCCGGACGGGAGGTTTAAGTCGCTCTATGAACGGGGGGCGGCTACGGTCTATTCCAAGTCGCGGGGCGAGTTGCGGTATATCGGTATGCCGGCAGGGGGGATTAATGCGGGCGGGGTCTATCTCGGCGGCGACGGACGGCTCTGGCTGTGGGACGTCTTCAACGACAACCGCGAAGGCATA